>JANTGU010000283.1 GCA_024762735.1 Bacteroidales bacterium
CAGATGACACCCGAACCACCATGCCGATCATTTGGGGCGACAACTCGTCGGAAGAGATTCCCAGGATTATTTTTACTGATTGGGGCAACGATATCTCGTACAACGTATATAAAGGAGAGCACACCTTTCCAGGTCCCGGAACCTACACCATCTCGGTAGAAGATCCCAATCGTAACAACGGGGTAGTAAACATTCCTAACTCGGTGAATGTACCCATTTACGTGGAATCAACACTGGTAATAAATCCTTTTTTAGGCTACAATAACTCGGTACAGCTTCTCAACCCACCCATCGACAAGGCCTGTGTGGGAAAGCTGTTTATTCACAACCCTGCCGCTTACGATCCTGACGGCGATAGTTTATCTTACAAGCTGGTGGTATGTAAAGGAGCCGCGGGATACGACATTCCCGGCTACACGTTCCCCATGGCTTCTGATTACTTTAAGCTGGATTCGGTTAGCGGCAATATGGTTTGGAAAAACCCCATGTTGCAAGGCGAATATAATGTAGCTTTTGTTGTTGAGGAGTGGCGGGAAGGAAACCTGGTGGGAACTGTCAGGCGTGACATGCAAATCACGGTGGTTGCTTGCGACCATGACCCACCCGATATTATTGCCCTTGACGACACCTGTGAAATAGCAGGTAACTTTTTATCTTTCCCGGTAACCGCCACCGATCCCGAAGGCACACTGGTAACCATTACCGCCTTTGGAGGTCCTTTTACACTGCCTGACAGCCCGGCCCAAATAAACCCTGACCCAGGGTTGGGGACCGGCACTGCCCATACCCAATTTGAATGGGACACCAAGTGCTCGCATATTAGAAAGAATGCCTATCAAGTAGTTTTTAAAGCCAAAGACAATGGATACCCGGTTAACCTGGTTAATTTTAAAAACAGCGCTGTCAGGGTGATAGCCCCTGCACCGGAAAACCTCTCTGCCACTGCCTTGGGAAACGGCATTGATCTGGATTGGGATAAAGAGCAGTGTGCCAACGCCACAGGCTACAACATTTACCGCAAGGCGGACTCCTCCACCTGGGAACCGGGCTTTTGTGAAACGGGGGTCCCCGGTTATACAGGTTTTAAGCTAATAGCAAGTATCAATGGGGTTCACAGCTCCCAATTTCGTGATGACAACCTTGGCAGCGGGCTTAACCACGGGATAAGATATTGCTACCGGGTAACGGCAACTTTTCATGATGGCGCCGAAAGTCTTGCCTCCAACGAAGCCTGTACTTTTTTAAAACGGGATGTTCCTATTATTACCCACGTTTCTAACGACAGCACAGACATTAATGCCGGAAGGGTAATCATTACGTGGGCAAAACCTACTGAACTCGACACCCTTCAATATCCCGGTCCCCACCAATACACCCTGTTTCGGAACAACGGCATTTCGTGGAACAACCCGGTTGAGGTTACCGTGCTTGATGGAATGGACGACACCACCTGGCTTGATAATTCGGTTAATATGAACAACAATAATCAATCGTACAGCTACCGGGTGGACCTTTCCAGTAAAACCGTTGGATTTATTGACAGCTCGCAAGATGCCTCTTCTATTTTTTTAACACTGCATCCTTTTAACAAAGCCTTGCGTTTAACCTGGACGTTTAAAGTGCCATGGATTAACCAAAAATATATTGTTTACAGAAAAAATCCGGGCAGCAGCGCCTTTATGCTGGTAGATACGGTTGAACAAGCCACTTACATGGACAGGGGGCTCGAAAACCATCAGGAGTATTGTTATTACGTGAAAGCTATCGGGCACTACTCGGTACCCGGCATCGTTGACCCGTTGATTAACCTGTCGCAAATTGCCTGCGGGATACCCGACGACAAAGAGCCACCCTGCAAGCCGGTTCTGACAGTCTCAACCGATTGCGACAACAGCGAAAACACCTTGTCCTGGAATCTGCCATACGACAGTTGCAACTATGACGTGGCAAAATATGTAATCTTTTACTCTCACCCGGGAGCCGATAATTTATTGCCTTTAGATTCCATTGTAAACCCTTTTGACACCACCTTTGTGCACTACAACCTTGACAACGTGGTTGGATGTTATGGGGTTATCGCGGTTGACTCCGTGGGCAACCGTAGCGAGATGTCTGATATTACCTGCGTCAACTACGATGCTTGTCCTGCCTGCGACCTGCCCAATGTGTTTACGCCCAACGATGATAATTTTAACGATCTGCTCCGGCCCATCACCAAAAACCCCAAGGCAACGGTAGATCATATTGAGCTTTCCATATTTAACCGGTGGGGAGTGGAGGTATTTTACACTGAAGACCCGGAAGTTAAATGGGATGGGAAAAACCAACGAACTGGAAAACTCCTGCCCGATGGCACCTATTTTTACAAGTGTACCGTTTTTGTTATTTCCAACGACGGGCTCATCACGACTCACTTGCAAGGCTCCATAACCATTTTAACCGGGAGGTAATATCGGGACGAGGTAATATCAGCCTCTCCATAACAAATCTTAAAACCCACACCGCTGATTCCTAAACTTAACCATTACTACTCCTTCAAGGTATGGATGCACCGGTGATTGTTCGACAGCGATTAACAGCCACGCAACCCATTTTACTTCCATATTGTCAGATAGATGCAAAAAATAGTATTATTTTTGAGGCCCAAACCAAATTTATTATGCCAAAATTCTCCCGTCTTGCAGCATGGCTTTTTGCTTTTGTTGCCCTGTTCACGTTTCAGAAAGCCGAAGCCCAGTTTAATTTCGTGGTAACACAAGCTACTTCCGATGCGGAAGTTGTTGCATGGGTTGACACCATCTTTTTAGAGGGCGTCGATCCGCAAGCCATCAACAACATCACTTTTAGTGGCGACTACCGGGCTGTAGGCCATTTTACCGGAGGATACTTTTTTGGATTTGCCACGCCTGAAGGCCTTGTTATGACATCGGGGCTGGCTGACGATGTGGACAAACCCAATGTTTGTGGTAGCGCACAAAATGCCAGCACCAATAACAATGGTGTTGATGGCGACCCTGATTTATATCAGGCTGCCAACAACACATCTTCAAATGATGGCTGTATTATTGAATTTGATTTTAAACCTACGGCAGACACTGTTCGGTTTAGCTATGTTTTTGCCTCGGAAGAGTATCATGATTTTGTAAGTGCTTCGTACAATGATGTATTCGGGTTTTTCTTAAGTGGCCCGGGTATTAGCGGGGCGTATTCAAATGGAGCCAAAAATATCGCCATTGTTCCAGGCACAAGCCTACCGGTTAGTATTCATAATATAAATTTTGGACAGGGAGGGCAAACGTGTACAGGGAAACCTTCCGGATGTACTAACTGCCAATTTTTTAAGGACAATAGCCAATCTACGGATCCTGCTTTTGATAAATTTGTTTACGATGCTCTTACCACTGCCTTGGTAGCGAAGAGTGCTGTTCAACAATGTTCATGGTATCACATAAAACTAGCGATTGGTGATGCCGGTGATGCTGTTTATGACTCAGGGGTATTACTGGAAAAAGGCAGTTTCAACCCGGGAAATGTAACAGGAGATGTGGAGTTTGACCATCCCACGGTTGACTCCTTAATATATGAAAGCTGCAACAACCACCTTGCCATCCTCTATTTCAGGATTGCCGAGCCCATGGGATTTCCTTATACTTTCCCTTTTGAGGTAGCAGGAACTGCCACGCGGGGTGTAGATTACAACCTCTATACCACTACCGGTTCCGATTCGGTTTATATCCCGGTAGGTGCCCTGTATGATTCCGTTATCATCA
>JANTGU010000284.1 GCA_024762735.1 Bacteroidales bacterium
TCAGACGCGAGTCAGAAGCAAACTAAATTCTGTTAAAAATAATTAAAACCAGCACGCTACTTTTCAACAATCTAACGGCTAACTTGTACATTTTAAATACCTTAAGTGATTGTTATTTCGTTAATAGCCCATGAATCTATCCGTAGCCATGCCATTAATTACCCTTATCTTTGCCCGAAATTCAAAAAGATGGCTAATTATTGCTTGAATTACGCCTTAGTAAAAAAATATTCAAACCCTTTAACCATGAGTGGAAAAACCTTTGCAGAGAAAATTTTTGGTGCTGATGCAGGTAGCATCGTATTCAAAAAACCGGACATCATATTGTCCCACGATAACACCGCCTCCATTTTCAATACCTTCAGAAAAATGGGGGGTGAAAAAGTTAAATACCCCGAGCAACTTTTAATTGTGTTGGATCACAATGCCCCTCCTACCAGCGCAAAGCTGGCAAACCAGTATGAGAATATCCGGAAGATTGTTCGCGGGCAGGGCATCACCAAATTCCATGATGCAGGTAAAGGCATTTGTCACCAAATAATGGCTGACTACGCCAAACCGGGCATGGTGATTGTTGGTTCTGATAGTCACACTTGTACGGCAGGGGCCTTTAATGCCTTTGCCGCCGGCATCGACCGCACCGAAGCTGCCGGGCTTTGGCGCCAGGGGGAAACATGGTTCAGGGTTCCCGAGTCGATTAAAATAACCCTTCACGGTAAACTTAACAAGGGTGTTTATGCCAAGGACATTTCGCTTTGGATCATCGGCATGATTGGCTCCAGCGGGGCTGATTACATGTCAATAGAGTATCATGGCGAGGGAGTTCAGACTTTAACCGTTGACCAGCGAATGACACTGGCCAACCTGGCATCGGAAATGGGCGCCAAAAATGCTGTGTTCCCTCATGATGAAGTGTTAAAATCGTGGTTGGGCGATAGTTTTTCGGGAGATGGCGTTTGGGCAGACGATGATGCAAAATATGCACGCGAAATAGAAATTGATCTTTCCACGCTTTTCCCGCTGGTGGCTGCCCCCCATCATGTTGACAATGTAAAAGCGGTTTCGGAAGTGGCCGGCACCAAATTGAACGAAGCACTGGTAGGCACCTGCACCAATGGACGGTTGGAGGACTTGAGAGAAGCTGCCGCTGTTTTAAAAGGAAAAAAGCTTCCCGAAGATTTTCAAATGGTGATTGTCCCCGCCTCGCAAAAAATATACATGCAGGCTATGAAAGAGGGGTTGGTAGAAATATTCCTTGAGGCGGGCGCCAACGTGCTGTCAGCCAGCTGTGGCCCCTGCCTGGGTACAGGACAGGGAATCCCTGCCGATGGTTACAATGTCATTTCAACAGCTAACCGTAACTTCAAGGGTCGCATGGGGAACAAAGAATCGTTTATCTACCTCGCATCGCCAGCCACGGTGGCTCATTCGGCTTTGGCAGGCAAAATTGTGGATCCGCGCGGCATCACGGCAAACGACAAATTTCCTTACGCGGTGGAACAAGCCAATACCGTTACCATCGACGAAAATGATAACCGCCGGTTGGGCAACGTGTGGAACTATGCCGATGCCAACGACCTGAATACCGACCAAATGTTTGCAGGCAACCTGACTTATCAGGTACTAAGCTCGGAACCGGAAAAAATTATGCCCCACCTTTTCAAAGGCTTTGACGTGAACTTTACCGACCGTGTTCAACCCGGCGACATCATTATGGCCGGCTCCAACTTCGGGTGTGGCAGCTCCCGCGAACACCCCGCCGTGGGTTTATCGCATGCAGGTGTAAAAGCAGTTATTTGCAAATCAGTTAACCGAATATTTTACCGCTCCTCGGTGAACCAGGGACTCCCTATCCTGCTGGTCCCGGAAGCAGTAGATGCTTATCAGCCGGGCGATCACGTGGGCGTTGATTTTGAAAAGGGTATCATTACCGTGGGAAAGAAACAGTTCAACTTTGCACCGCTCCCTGACAAGCTGATGGGGATTTTTAACGCCAGGGGACTGGTGAATTTTATTAAAGAACACGCCGAATAAGTTGAAATTCAAACCCCAATATCTGATAATACCGCTGCTGATGGCAGCAGGCTATTTCCTGTTGCAGTGCTCGATGCCGCGTTACTCGGGCATGTATCTGGCCGGCCTGATATTGATATTAGCAGATATCTACCTGTGGTCGGCATTTCGTAAACGGGTATTCAGCTACAACCTGCTGCTAAAAGTTTTGTTGATTGTAATCTATTGGCTTCCCCTTGCTGCCATCGGGTTCGTGTTAGTGGGTGCCGATATAGTGCCCATCATCGAGTGGAACGACGTATTCAGAAACTACCTGTTTGGCTTTATCTTCGTGGCTTACACGGCCAAGCTGCTACCCATACTCTTTCTTTTGCTGGCCGACACCACACGGATTATTGGACGTAGTTTTCACTTGTCAAAAAAGCACAAACGCCGTGAAATTAACCAAAATCAGGAAGGGATTACCAGAAGTAAATTTTTACAATACCTGGGATTTCTGTCCGGTGGACTGGTGATGGGCAGCATGTTCGTGGGGATGTTTAAATGGGTCTTTGAATTCAAGGTTTACCGCGAAAAAATTCCGGTTAAAAATCTCCCCTCAGCTTTTAAAGGGCTTAAAATTGTTCAGATTTCCGATTTTCATCTTGGCAACTGGGGGCTTACCAAACCCATGGACGAAGCCATCGAAACCATCATGAATCTCAAACCCGATATGATTGTCTTTACCGGAGACCTGGTGACCTTTTCTACCCGCGAGGCCTACCGTTTTGAAGAACAGCTTAAAAAGCTGAAGGCACCCATGGGCATCTATGCCTCGCTGGGCAACCACGATTACGGCTTGTACGTTTCGTGGCCCGACAAAGCCGCCAAAGAAAAAAATATGACCGACCTTTTCGATTTCTATCGTCGTATTGGATGGAAACTGCTCAATAACGAAAACGTGATTTTTGGAGAAGGAAACGACCGTCTCGCGTTGGTTGGGGTTGAAAACTGGGGTGCCAATAAACGTTTCCCCCGATTTGGCAAAATTGAAGAAGCTCTTAAAGGCACCGAGGAGGTTCCTGTAAAAATATTACTTTCCCATGACCCTTCTCATTGGGATCATGTGGTAGTTCCCGGTAACTACCCGGTCAACCTGACCCTTTCGGGACACACCCATGGCTTTCAGTTTGGTATTGAATCGAAGAGTTTAAAATGGAGTCCGGCGCAATACGTTTACAAACATTGGGCAGGCTTGTATAAAAATCCGTTAAGTCAACACTATCTTTATGTTAACAGGGGCATTGGCTCCATTGGCTACCCGGGTCGAATCGGTATCTTGCCGGAAATAACGCTGTTGGAGTTGGTGTAGGATTGTTAACATCGCTTAATCCACAAAAGTTTTAAAAGGTTGTGTCATCCGATGACTTAAAGTCATCGGATGACTCATTTGAGGCAAAAGGCATTCTTTGGTTAGGAGCAGGATGATGCTCAGGAGATCCCTCGCCGCTCCTAACGTCGCTTTCCTCGGGAGGACGATGGGGTTGGCTTAAGAAAAAGGTATCGTCACTCCGCCATCACGTGCCCTGAGCCAGTCGAAGGGCAGGCATCTCCGGCTTCAATGGATGCATTTTGCAACATTTTTTTTGGAATATTGGTAGTTCTAGTCTCACGGTTGCAAACTGTGAGAGAGTTGGATAAGGAGCGCACGGTTACAAACCGTGCGAGAGACTAAAGGATAACACTTGCGGCGGGTTGCGTTCGGATTACAAA
>JANTGU010000285.1 GCA_024762735.1 Bacteroidales bacterium
CGAAAGTAATTATATTCATTAACCTTAAATTTTAATTTTATGAAAATCAGAAGTTTATTAATCGTTTTAATGGGGATGGTGGTTTATCCTTTTGCACAGGTGGCTGCACAGGAAGTCAAAGCCGACGACATTCTGGGTGTTTGGCTCAATGAAGACAAAGACGCCCATGTGGAAATTTACAAAGATGGTGGTAAGTACTTTGGCAAAATTATCTGGCTGAAAACACCCATCCGTGAAGAAACCGGTAAACCTAAATTAGACAGAGAAAATGAAGACGAAAGCCTGCGCTCGAGGCCGGTGATGGGTCTGCTACTACTCAATAATTTTGAGTTCGACGGCGATGACGAATGGGAAGATGGAACCATTTACGACCCTAAAAACGGTAAAACCTACAAGTGTTACATGGAATTCGAGGAGGATGACAACAAGGACAACCTCAAGGTACGGGGTTACATCGGATTTAGCCTGTTGGGCCGAACAACTTATTGGACAAGGGTAAAATAGCTTAGTATTATTTGTGGCATAAAAAAGTAAAGCACGATGTTTTGTGTCTTTGCTTGTGCTAAAAAGACAATTGTCAATGTCCGTCCCGGTCAACATACAAAACATCAGTAAATCCTACGAAAAGGTCGAAGCGCTAAAAGCTGTCAGTTTGAATATTAAGGCTGGTGAGTTGTTTGGGTTTATCGGGCCGGATGGCGCGGGAAAGACCAGCCTTTTCCGGATACTTACCGGCCTTATTCTACCAGATTCGGGAACGGCTTCTGTTGCCGAAATGGATGTGTTGAAGGACTTTAAGAAGGTGAGGAATATAACCGGATACATGCCGGGCCGGTTTTCGCTTTACTATGATTTAACTGTGGCGGAGAACCTAAACTTTTATGCCAGTATTTTTAAAACTTCCCTCAAAGAAAACTACGATCTGATAAAGGACATTTATGTTCAAATTGAACCGTTTAGTAACCGAAAAGCCGGAGATCTTTCAGGGGGGATGAAACAAAAACTGGCGCTTTCCTGCGCATTGATCCATCGTCCGAAATTATTAATTTTAGATGAACCAACAACAGGTGTTGATGCGGTTTCGCGAAAAGAATTTTGGGAGTTGCTGGATAAAATGCAACAGGGTGGTATCACAATTTTGGTGTCAACACCTTATATGGATGAAGCTTCATTGTGTAACCGGGTAGCCCTGATGCAGAGTGGAAATGTGCTTTCTGTAGATACCCCATCAAATATTACAGCGCGTTACAAGGGGCAACTATTTGCCGTTAAAACCAATAAGATGCACAACCTGGTAACGGCTCTTGAACAGGTGCCTGCCGCGACACAGGTGTATCGTTTTGGTGATGAAGTACACGTCACATCTTTTCATGAAAACGATACTGTTTTTGTTGGTTTACTTTCTGACGCCTTGAAAGAAAAAGGGCATTTGGATATTCAAATTAATAAAAAACAAGCTGTTATTGAAGACTGTTTCCTTGCATTGATGGATAAAAATCAGGCCATATGAACGAATCTAAACAGATTATTGTTGTAAACGACCTGGTGAAAATGTTTGGCCATTTTACGGCCAACGACAAATTGAATTTCTCAGTTAAAAAAGGGGAAATATTCGGGTTTTTGGGTGCCAACGGAGCCGGCAAAACAACGGCCATTAAAATACTTTCGGGCTTGTCGAAACCAACCTCCGGCAAAGCCATTGTAGCAGGATTTGATGTAAAAAAGCATCCCAATAAAGTCAAGAAAAACATTGGATATATGAGCCAGCGCTTTTCGTTGTACGACGACATGACCGTGAAAGAAAATTTCAGGTTTTATGGTGGTATTTATGGATTGAACCGAAAAGAGATCAGGGAAAAAACGGCGCATTTTTTAAAGAAGCTGGACATGGAGGATTATGGCAATATGTTGTTAAAAAATATCCCCCTGGGCTGGAAACAGAAACTGGCTTTTTCTGTCGCCATTTTGCACAACCCCAAAATTGTTTTTCTTGACGAACCCACAGGGGGGGTCGATCCGCTTACCCGTCGCCAGTTTTGGGAGTTGATTTACGAAAGTTCGGCACAAGGGACAACGGTTTTTGTAACTACACATTATATGGACGAGGCCGAATATTGCGAACGCGTTTCCATCATGTCGGAAGGACGAATCGAAGCCATCGGAACACCAGCCGAATTAAAAGAGAAATTCGATGTGAAGACAATGGATGAGGTATTTATTAAAATAGCAAGGTGATGGATCAGAATTTTAAACCAAAGACTACCAACTGAAGACTGCCGACTGCCAACTGCCGACTGTTGACTGAAGACTAAAAATATTATGTACGCATTTATTAAAAAGGAGTTTTTTCACATTTTTCGCGACTACCGGTCGATGCTTATCCTTTTTGGGATGCCGGTGGTACAGGTACTGCTTTTTGGAT
This sequence comes from Bacteroidales bacterium, assembly GCA_024762735.1. Classification (GTDB taxonomy): domain Bacteria; phylum Bacteroidota; class Bacteroidia; order Bacteroidales; family F082; genus B16-G9. The sequence goes on from JANTGU010000285.1 coordinate 2,423, forward strand.
TCGCCATTACAACCGACATCAACGATGCCAAAATCGCTATTCTCGACCAGTCAAAAGATCCGATTACCCGTGAAATTACCCAAAAAATGCTTTCTTCAAAATACTTTATCTTAGAACAAAACCTGCAAAGTAACAACCAGATTGAAGCAGCTTTCCAGTCGGGAAACATTAAGGAAGTTGTTGTGTTTGAACATGGGTTTGCAGAAAAGTTACAACGAGACGGCAAGGTAGATGTTCAACTTATTCTGGATGCATCGGAGCCCAACACCGCCAATATGTTAAGTGCCTATTCCAGCGGAATAATTAATACTTACAGCCTGCAACAAATGATGGCTGCCAATAAAATACCGGTTTCAATACAAACGGAAAGCATGATGCTTTACAATCCTGAATTGAAGAGTGTGTATATGTTTGTGCCGGGCGTTATCACCATTTTGCTGATGTTGGTTTCGGCCATGATGACTTCCATTTCCATCACCCGCGAAAAAGAAATGGGTACCATGGAAGCGCTTTTGGTTTCCCCATTAAAGCCACTGCAAATTATTATCGGAAAAGTAACACCTTATGTTTTGCTTTCTTTCATTAACCTGATTGTTATCCTTTTGCTGGCCCGTTTTGTTTTCGGGATGCCAACACAGGGAAGCATGACATTGTTGCTTCTTGAGAGTATCTTGTTCATTATCATGTCGCTTGCACTCGGGATATTGATTTCAACAGTCAGTAAAACCCAGCAACAAGCCATGTTGCTGTCCATGTTTGCTTTGATGTTACCCACAATTTTGTTGTCGGGTTTTATTTTCCCGATTGAAAATATGCCGATCATCCTGCAGTGGATCAGCCATGTGATGCCGTCAAAATGGTTTATCATCATCATCAAAAACATTATGCTAAAGGGAGTGGGGATTGCTTACTTCTGGAAAGAAACACTCATCATTTTATTTACAACATTGTTTTTTATCGCCATGAGCGTGAAAAAATTTAAAGTAAGATTAGAGTAAAAAAGTATCGATGATTGATTAGGAAGACAAAGAGATGATTAAGGACAACACCAAAACGCTGCGTAACTGCGCCGTTTCGAGAATTGAATAAAACCAAACATCGTGTCGCTGCGAGAATAAAAAATGAAGAACGATACCATTGCAAGAAAAAAGTAATTTGAGAACAATTCTATACATATTACAAAAAGAGTTCACCCAGGTTTTCAGGGACAAGGCCATACTGCCCATCATCTTTATTATGCCGGTTTTGCAGTTGCTTGTTCTGTCGTATGCGGCAACATTTGAGTTAAAGAATACACGATTTGTAACTGTTGATCACGACAATTCGGTAGAATCAAAGAAG
>JANTGU010000286.1 GCA_024762735.1 Bacteroidales bacterium
TAGTACTCCGGGTTGATGGCCGCGAGGTAGGGAGCGTGAAGGTGGTGAGGGAGTAAGGAAGGTAGGGTGATCAATTGTTCGATTGTTCGACTGTTCAATTGTTCAATTGTTTCATGGCTGTTTTGTCGATAAAATAACTTTAGTCCATCATCCCTTTAAAAAACAATTATTATCCTACTTTTGCGTTATCGAATCAAACAGAAAAACATGCGGCACAAGGTTTCTTTTACACTTCTTATTTTGTTCTCGCTCGTGGCCTTTACAGTAAAAGGTCAGATTATTCAGGGCGAAGTTATCGGGGGTTTCAACTTTAGCAAGGTAGAAGGCGACCGGGTAAACAACGGCATGTTTAAATTTAACAAACCGGGGGTGCAGGTTGGTGTGGGAGCAGCCATCCCGCTGGGTCATAATTTTTCCACCACTTTTGAAATCCTGTTCAATCAAAAGGGAGCCTATAAAAAGTACGGGCAACCCGACAGCGCCCGGCCCATGTATCTCACCCGTCTTAATTATGCCGAAATTCCAGTGCTCATCCAGTACACCGACAAGGGGAAATACACTTTTGGCCTGGGGGCTTCCTATTCACGCCTGGTAGGAGTAAAATGGATTGTAAACGGACGAACCCTCGGCAACAGCATTAACGATGGCTATTATGCCCGCGACAATTTTGACTGGATTGCCAACTTCAGGTTCAGGATATACCAGCAACTAAAAATGGATATCCGCTATGCCTATTCATTAACCTCGATATGGTCGGGCACCGAAGATCAGCTGTTGGAAACCATCGGGGGTGTAAAGCAAGATATGAACCAAAACAACAGCATGATAACCTTCAGGGTTGTTTGGGTGTTTAACGAGGAGAAGAGCATTAAAAATCTGGACAAGAGTAAAAATGCCAAATAGAGATTCAAATTACTGGGTAAAAAAGCTAAAACTGGAACCGCATCCCGAAGGGGGTTGGTTTAAAGAGGTCTATCGTTCCAAAGAAACCATTGACGACAGCGCCCTGCCCGGAAGGTTCACCGGTAGCAGAAATTATTCGACAGCCATTTATTATCTTTTGGAAGAAGGCGACTACTCGGCCTTTCATCGTATTCAATCGGATGAGCTGTGGCATTTTTATGATGGGGATGATTTAGAAATTATCGAGATTACTCCTCCCGGGGTATTGACAAAACATATTCTTGGAATAGGCACTTCACTCAAGGCGCTTCCTCAAATCACGATAGCTGCCAAAAGCTGGTTCGCGGCAAGACCACTTGGCCAATACACGCTGACAGGCTGTACCGTGAGTCCCGGGTTTGATTTTCAGGATTTCGAGATGGCCTCGCGCCAGACACTGTTGAGTGAATTCCCACAGCACAAGGGCATCATAGAAAGACTGTGTAGAGAATAATCTAACACACTTAAAGTTTACAAACGTAATAAAGCACATTGCTTATCAACAGCAAAGATATTTTTAATCATATAATTATCGGCGCTCCTTTTGTCGACTTTGTGGTAAAACTGGGGAAAAAGTAAAACCAAACTCTTTAACCAAACGACTGCATATCAAACAGGCGGCGGTAAACACCGTTTAGTTCGAGAAGTTTAGCATGGGTGCCGCGTTCCACAATTTCACCCTTTTTAATAACTACGATTTCATCGGCATGCTGTATGGTGGACAAGCGGTGAGCAATCACCACGGATGTCCGGTCTTTCATCACGTTAAACAAGGCCTTTTGAACCAGCTTTTCCGACTCCGTATCCAGCGAGGAGGTGGCTTCATCCAAAATAAGAATGGGAGGATTGGCCAACACCGCCCGTGCTATGCTTATCCGCTGGCGCTGGCCACCCGACAGCTTGGCACCACGGTCGCCGATATTGGTTTGATACCCATCTTCGGTTTGCATGATAAAGTCGTGCGCGTTGGCCACCTTGGCAGCCGCCACCACTTGTTCTTCTGAAACGTCTTCTTTTCCAAAAGCTATGTTGTTAAAAATGGTGTCGTTAAACAATATGCTCTCCTGCGAAACGATACCCATCAGCCCGCGCAGGTCATCAATTTTCAAATCACGTACATCATTACCATCAAACAGCAGCTTCCCCCTGGTAACATCATAAAAACGAGGCAACAAATCGGCCATGGTCGATTTACCACCCCCGGACTCACCCACCAGGGCCACGATTTTGCCCTTTGGAATTTTCAGTTGAATGTCCTTCAATACATCCTCTTTATCATACCTGAACCAGACATGGCTAAACTCAATCGCCGCGGAGAAATCTTTAATGGGCATGGCATCTGGTTTTTCGATAATTTCCTCCCCTGCATCCAGAATTTCAAAAATACGTTCGGCAGAAGCAATCCCTTTTTGAATGCTGTAAAATCCTTGGACAAATGATTTGGAAGGAGGGATAATTTGCGAAAATGCCACGATGTAAGTAATAAAATCAGCGGCTTTTAGCACGGGCGAATCGGCCAGCACCATTTTACCGCCAAACCAAAGCACCACCACGATAACCAGCGACGACATAAACTCGCTCAAGGGCGAAGAAAGGTCGCGGCGCCGGTAAATTTTAAGCAACAGCTTGCTGTAATCTGTGTTGCGCTCTCTAAACTTGTTGTTGGTATAATCAATGGCATTAAAAGATTTTATGATGCGTAACCCCGAGATGGTCTCTTCCACAATCGACAGCAAGGAAGCAAATTTATGTTGTCCTACCTTCGACTCCTTGCGAAGCACTTTACCAATACGGCCGATAATAAATCCCGTGATGGGTAACACAATTAGCACAAAAAGGGTAAGCCTCGCGCTAATGCTTATCATAAAAACAAGGTAGGCAATAATGGTAACAGGGTCGCGCACAAGCATCTCGAGGTAGTTCATGATGGAGTACTCCACCTCCTGCACATCGGTGGTAACCCTGGCCATGATATCACCCTTTTTGTTCCGGGTGTAAAACGCCACCGGCAAAATAAGCATCTTGTTGTACACGTCGTTACGAATACCCTTCACCGCACCTACCCGCAACCCGGCCATAAAATACATGGCTAAAAACCGCGACAGGTTACGCATTAAAAATGACACCAAAATAATCACGCATATAAAAACCAATGCCTCCATTTTACCCTGGGTGATGATGATTTGGCTGATATAGTAATTCAGCGATTGCAGTAAACCTTGCGTGGATAAGTGAAACTCGGGCTTTACCGTGACCAATTCGCTTACCCCGAACAGAAGGTTAAGGAAAGGAATCAGCAAAGCGAAATTCATCAGCGAAAAAATGATGGTCAATATGTTGGCTACCGTGTTCAGACCGGCATACCCCAGATAGGGTTTGGTATAAGCCAGTATCCTGTAAAATTTTTTCATAGTTTTGTTTAACGGCTGTGTACAAAAATACCCTATAACGGATTTATCCCGGTGTAATTATGGGGCGATATCTTTTTCAGCTCCTCCTTAACCTGGTCTGACACGTTTAAAGTATCAATAAACCGATGCATCCGCTCTTTGGTCATTTTTTGGTTGGTGCGGGTAAGCGATTTCAGTGCCTCGTATGGGTTGGGATACTTTTCGCGACGCAGGATGGTTTGAACAGCCTCGGCCACCACCGCCCAGTTGTTTTCAAGATCTTCGGCAAGTTTTTCCTCGTTCAGTATTAGTTTACCCAATCCTTTTTTAAGCGATTGAAAAGCAATCATCATATAGCCCATCGAAACACCAATATTTCGGGTCACCGTTGAGTCGGTTAAATCACGCTGCAAGCGCGAAACCGG
>JANTGU010000287.1 GCA_024762735.1 Bacteroidales bacterium
GGGGGCTTCCATTTTTAAATACCCCCTGTTGGCCGGCTCGGGGTGGAGTAGGGAAACTTTGTTCTATTCGCGAAGAATTGGCAGGCCACCCCAGGGATACCCCGATTTACAAACCAACGAGTATGCTAAAACACCAAACTATACCCGGATTCTCGGTGCTTTTAAATTATCGGGAAAAACTCAAAGCGGGTGGACTATAGGCATCATGGAAAACCTTACCAACAACGAATTTGCAACTGTTGACAGTTTGGGGATAAGAAGCAAACAATTGGTAGAGCCCATGACCAACTATTTTGTAAGTCGGGTTCAAAAAGATATTGTCAGGGGCAAAACCATGCTGGGTGGCATGGTCACGGCCACCAACCGGTTCTTTCGCGACTCCACCATGATGTACCTTCCCGCGGCGGCCTACACTGCCGGTGCTGATTTTACACATTACTGGAACGATCGGACTTACAGCTTTAAGGCAAAAGTTTTGGGAAGCAGCCTGTCGGGCACCAGCGAGGCAATGATAGAAAAGCAAACAGCCCCCCAACGCTATTTCCAGCGACCCGACGCTACTCACCTACAGGTGGATAGCACCTTGACCATGCTGAGCGGCTATGCCGGTTCGGCTGATTTTGAAAAAATTGCCCAAGGCCATTGGCGTTACGGTACTAAAGTTAATTTTACTTCACCCGGATTGTCCATCAACGATATAGGCTACTTGCGCAGGGCTGATTTTATCAACGAAACAGCCTGGGCAGGTTATGTTATCTGGAACCCGTTTTCTATTTTCAGAAAGATGAATATACGCGTGGCCCAATGGCTGGGCTGGGATTTTAGTGGCAAATGGCTATACTCGGGTATGCGGGCAAGTTTTGATACTCAATTCAAAAATTACTGGTCATTCAACATGGCTTTTTCCGGTGATGGATTTGATATTGACAGACATCAATTAAGAGGTGGTCCGGGAGTAAGAACACCGGGACGCGGCGGATTATCAATTCGTGTTAAAACGGATAATCGTAAAAAACTGGTAGCTGGGCTTGCCGTATCCAGGGGGTGGGGTATCGAAAAATGGCGCAACGACATTAACATGGGTTTTACTTTAAACTATCAACCCTTGTCGAGCCTGCAACTTTCAATCGACCCGCTTTACGTGCGTAATAACACCTCTTTCTATTACGTGGCTACCGAAGAGTATAACAATCAGTCTGTTTATATAGCCGGAACTTTACAACGGGAGTCGTTTCAGTTTAATTTCAGAATCAACTACTCCTTAACGCCCGACCTCTCCATTCAGTATTGGGGGCAGCCCTATTTTTTTTCGGGAAAATACAGTGATTACAAAAAGGTGGTTGATGCCGGGAATAAAAGTTTTAACGACCAGTTTCATCTTTATTCCGATAACGAAATCGTGTACGATGAAGATGATAATTCCTTCTTGATTGATGAATCGGGCAACGGTCAAACCGATTACAGTTTTGAAAACCCTGATTTCAGTTTCTACGAGTTTCGAAGCAATTTTGTAATTCGCTGGGAATATATCCCCGGATCGACCGCTTATTTTGTCTGGTCGCAGGGCCGAAACGGAAGCGTGGGTGAAGGTGATTTCTATTTGCAAGACCGGCTGGTTAACCTTTTTGATCAAACCCCGAGCAATGTTTTTCTGCTAAAACTCTCGTACCGGCTGAGTTTTTAACCCATTTTTCTATTTTTTATTTTCTTCATTTCTAATCCACTATTTTGGTAATCGATTTCCCAAATAGAGAAAGTAATGATGGTGCTTGTTAGTGTAATATTTTTTAAAGCATTGGAAACTATACATATGTAAATTTACTTCATTTTTTGGCACTTTTATTGACTAACATTTCTGCTGCGTAAATTTTATTGATACGAGTCCCTTTTTTAAGACTATTTTTCGATTAATTTCCCCGGCATGCAAGAGATAATTAATATTTAATCAAATAATTAGAATATGTTATAATTTTGATTTATTTTTAAAAGCTGATTTTTTTATTCAGAATTCAGAACAGCCAATTAATAAATCAAAATAATAGCAAACCGAAATAATATTTTCACAACTCAATAAGAAGCATTTTTAAACCATCACATTATGAAAATAAGTTTACCCCGCCTCCTGACTTCAGGTAAAAGAAACACGCGTTTACTCCTAACGCTGGCTTTTTCTATTTTATCGTTTTGGGCAACGGCTCAAAACTGTTCGGTGAATGCCGGAACCAATCAAACAATTTGTGGCAACGATGTGCTAACCTTGCATGGCAACAATGCCGGGCTGTTGGCGCCCGATGGCGAGCCCTTTTGGTCGCAGGTTAGTGGCCCCTCCACTACCATTGTTAATCCTGATTCACTTACGACCCAGGTAACTAACTTTACCGGTGGCAACACCTACAAGTACCGTCTTTCGGCTACTTGTGAAGATGGTAGTCTGGTGTATCAGGATGTAACCATCACGGTTTTGCCTATCACTACTGCCGATGCTGGATCAGGCGCCACGTATTGCCCCGGTAGTTCAACCGGTACCTTATCGGCGAATAGCCCGGGGACTAACGAAAGCGGTCTTTGGACGGGAGGTTCGGCAGGGGTAACTGTTGATGATAATTCAAACCCAAATTCAACGGTAAGTTTATCCGGGAGCACTTCCGGAAATGCTGATTTGGTTTGGACCATTACCAATACCAACGGCTGTACCTCTTCCGATACCGTGGTTATTACCAACCGTGGTGGAGTTTCACCGGTGGATGGCGGTCAAAACGATCCTAATGGCGATTCACTATCGCATTGTTATTCTTCTACCCAGTCGATGACCTTTTCTGCCTCCTATGGTGGTTCGGGTATTGACGGGCAGCAGGGAACATGGACAACCGTGAGTGGGCCTAACAACCCCACCATTGCTGATCCTAACAGTGCTACTTCAAGTGTTACCAATCTTATTGAAGGTACGTATGTTTTCAGATGGGATGTGTCAGGGCCTTGTGTTAATGGGTCTGATTCGTTAAAAATTATCGTACCCGGACCAACGTCTGATATTACCGGAGCTTCTGTTTCGGGCGGTGATCAGGTTTTTTGTGATGGAAGAACCTCTACCGTACTCGAAGGTAGCATCCCTCAATATGTAAATGAAACGGTGAAATGGACACAACCTGCCGGGCAGGGAGCTACCATTGTGAACGACACTGCTCCCACCACACAGGTAACAGGCCTTGACGGAACCAGCTCCTATACCTTTTATTACACAATTACCAACGATACTACCGATTGTAGTTCGGGTACCTCGGTGCAGTTGAGTTACATGAACAACCCGCCGGTCATCGACATTACCGAAGATCAAATATTTTTGGATTGTGATTCAACCATTGCCCGCATCGACTATACCTACAGCGGTTCCGGATTCAACCAGTACCGTATTACCAATGGTCCTGTTACGGCGGGGCTGACCTATCCTACCGATTGGCAAACGGCTAATCCTTCTCCGGCACCTGTTTCAGGGCTCGATAGTATAGGTACTTATACCATCGAATTTAGAAGACATACCTCAGTAAACGTGCAGTGTGGTACTGCCACCGACGTGGTGGAGGTCACCACTTCTCGATCGCCCAGCGAGGCTAATGCGGGTACTTTTCAAATTTTAGCCTGTAGTGTTACCAGCACGCACCTTGCCGGTAACGCACCTGAGCACGGCACGGGAACCTGGTCACAGGTATTTGGCCCCACGCAGGTAACCCTTACTGA
>JANTGU010000288.1 GCA_024762735.1 Bacteroidales bacterium
CCCATGCCAAAAGTAATTATCGCGATACACGGATTAAGGAACAAACCTCCGAAGGAAGTACTGGAAAAGTGGGGTGTTTTATCCATGAAAGAGGGATTGCAACACCTGCGAATGGATGTGGGTTTACCAAAGTTGGAAGTGGCTTACTGGGCAGATATTTTATACGACAAACCGCTTTCGCCTGATGAAAAGGACAAAAAAAGTCCGTATTACCTGGAGGAGAATTATACGCCTGCAAAAAAAATCAGGTTCTTTTCAAAACATCACTATCGCCGTAAAACCATCCTGTTTTTGAAAAAGATTATTTACGCCATTTTTTTAGGGCGCCATTATACTTTGAGGTTTCCTTCTGTTTCAAGCAAGTTTATTCACAACAACTTTAAAGAGTTGGAGGTCTATTTTACCGATGGTTGCGATGAAGTATATACCGATGATTGCAAAAAAAGAGATCGCATAAATGACAGGCTGGTAAGGGCTTTGAAGCATCACAAAAACGACGACATCATGCTCATTGCCCACTCCATGGGGAGCATCATTGCCTTTGACGTGTTAAGTTTTATGGTGGCTCATAACATAACCATTAACACCTTTGTTACCATAGGATCACCGTTGGGAGCTCCTTTCGTGGTAAGCAGGATTGCCAGGCTTTACAAATCGAAAAATCAGGGGCATATCAAACTTCAAACTCCTGAATCGGTATTGAAAAGATGGCATAATTATTCAGACATCAGCGATCCCGTGGCACTTGATTTTAAATTGTCGGACGATTTTTCCGAAAACAGCAAAGGGGTTAAAGTGAAAGACTTTCTGGTTGTTAATACATACAAAAAAAATGGAATTCCAAACCCTCACAAGTCCATTGGATACCTGAGAGCCCCCGAATTTATTAACACCCTGGTGGAGTTTATCCATGATTAATAGAGTAGAAATATTGTCTCCCGGTCCAAACTGCTGGAAAACCAAAAAGATCATCAACTCGATGAAACATTTTTTTGCCGAAAAAAACATCGAGGCCGAGTTTACTATCATAAGCAATGCCGATGAATTTATAAAATACCGGACATCGATATTGCCCACCATCCTTATTAACGGAAAAATTGTGGCCAGAGGCTACCGCCCTTCAAAAAACAAAATGATGAATAGCATCGTGAGGGATTAGTCATTTTCAAATAGATTACAATCTGCCTGCAATCAAAAGAATTAACTATTTTTGCCGCCATGGAAAAAAAAGACATTGTACTGAGCGGAATACGCCCCACGGGCAACCTGCACCTTGGTAACTATTTTGGTGCGGTAAAGAATTTTGTAAAAATGCAGGAAACCAACGAGTGTTTCTTTTTTATAGCTGATTACCACTCGCTGACAACCCATCCCAAACCGGGCGACCTGCAGGGAAACGTGCGTCAGGTTTTGGTAGAATACCTGGCAGCAGGCCTCGACCCCGAAAAAGCAACCATCTACTTGCAAAGCGACTTGCCTGAAACGGCAGAGCTTTACCTGTTTTTAAACATGAATGCCTATTTGGGAGAACTGGAAAGGGTAACTACCTTTAAGGAAAAAGCACGCAAACAACCTGATAATGTGAATGCCGGTTTGCTGACCTATCCCACCCTGATGGCAGCTGATATATTGATTCACCGCTCGTCGTTTGTGCCGGTTGGCAAAGACCAGGAACAACATCTGGAGATGACCCGTACTTTTGCCCGCAGGTTTAACAGGATGTATAAGAATGATTATTTCCCCATTCCAAGAGCTTTTAATTTTGGTGATGATCTGATTAAAATTCCAGGCCTGGACGGCTCCGGAAAAATGGGCAAATCGGAAGGAGAGGGCAATGCCGTATTTTTAGCCGAAGATCCCAAGGCCATTCGCAAAAAGGTCATGAGGGCGGTAACCGATAGTGGTCCCACGGAGATGAACCAGACCAAACCCGAGCCCATCGAAAACCTCTTCACCATTTTGAAAGCGGTTTCCACCCCCGATGTGGTGAAACATTTCGACGAGCAATACAACAACATGACCATTCGTTATGGTGACCTGAAAAAGCAGTTGGCCGAAGACATCATCAACTTCACGGCACCCTTCCGTGAAAAAGTGGCAGAAATTTCAGCCAACCAGGCCTACATTGATAAGGTGATGAAAATGGGCGCCGAAAAAGCCAGCGCCAGCGCCCGCGAAACCGTTAACGATGTTCGCTCAATAATTGGATTTAAAAAGATATATTAAGAGAAGAGATGTTACCCGCATCCTCTCTGACCCGGGGTTCAGCCCGGGTCAATGACAAGAAAGACTTGGGGGTTCAGCCCGGGTCATTGAAAAATCGAAGGCATGAAAAAGTTCTGGGTTCGCACCGGATTAATATTGAGCCACCACACTAGCATATACCATCATGATCGAAAAAAAAGAGTCCTCCATAAAAACAGCACCTGAAAGAACCGTTTTGGTTGGCATCTCCAACGCCAGAGACGGCAGGGACAAAATCAATGAATATCTTGACGAACTGGAATTTTTGGTGGACACGGCAGGTGGTGTTGTTGAAACGAGGTTTGTTCAAAACCTCGACTTCCCCAACCCGAAAACCTACGTGGGTACCGGTAAGCTGGAAGAGATTGTACAATATGTAAAGGCTGCTGAAATCGATATGGTGGTTTTTGATGATGAATTGTCCCCGTCGCAAATTCGCAATCTCGAAAAAGCCATCGAGGCCAAGGTGCTCGACCGTACCAACCTGATTCTTGACATTTTTGCCAAAAGAGCCCGGACGGCTCATGCCAAGGTGCAGGTGGAACTGGCACAATACCAGTATTTGCTGCCACGCCTAACCGGTATGTGGACCCACCTCGAGCGGCAACGCGGGGGTATTGGCCTGCGTGGTCCCGGTGAAACCGAGATAGAAACCGACCGCCGGATTATTCGTGATAAAATCGCACTGCTTAAAAAGAAGTTGGTTCAAATTGACAAACAAAAAGCCACCCAGAGGAAGAACCGCGGTAAGATGGTCAGGGTTGCCCTGGTAGGCTATACCAACGTAGGCAAATCAACCATCATGAACCTGCTGTCGAAGTCAGACATTTTTGCCGAGAACAAACTGTTTGCCACCCTTGATACCACGGTCAGAAAAGTGGTTATCGAGAACCTTCCTTTTTTATTGTCTGACACGGTAGGCTTCATCCGTAAGCTGCCTCACGGGCTGGTTGAGTCGTTTAAATCAACGTTGGATGAGGTTCGTGAATCGGACATTTTGGTACATGTGGTTGATATTTCACATCCCGAATTTGAAGAACAGATTGCAACGGTTACACAAACCCTTGCCGAAATTGATGCCGGTGATAAACCTGTTATTATGGTGTTCAACAAAGTGGATGCCTACAGTTGGGTTGAAAAAGAGGAGGATGACCTTACGCCGCCAACCGATGAAAATATCAGTTTGGAGGAGTTAAAAAAGAGCTGGATGGCTAAAGAGAATCATCCCTGCATTTTTATTTCGGCCAAAACCAAAGAGAACTACGACCGGTTTAAAAACCTGCTGTACGAACACATTAAAAAGGTTCATGCCATCAGGTATCCTTACAACGATTTTTTGTATTAATTTTTTTCTGCCCTAAAGGACAACATTATAGCAAGTCCATGTACAAAAAAAGCCCTGACTACTAAGTAATCAGGGCTTAAAAAAAACTTAAATGTTTTTATTCCGGGTGAATTG
>JANTGU010000289.1 GCA_024762735.1 Bacteroidales bacterium
CCGGCAGCAACAGCAAGTATGGAACCTATAAAAGTGTAAATAATAATAATGCTTAAACTATACACCACGGCCTCGAACCTTCCCTTGGCTTTTTGGTCGCCCTCCTTCATGAAAAAGGACACCGTCATCGGAATCATTGGAAACACGCAAGGAGTGAGGATGGCCAGTAATCCACCCAAAAAGGAGATTAGGAAAAATCCCCACAATCCCTTTTTAGCCCCCGTGATGTCAGCGCCGTCATCAGTTGCTGCTACGGTAGCTTCTTTGGGCTCGTCATTGTCCTTATGGCTTCCGCCAATCACCTGATCGGTATCCCCGTCAAAATGAAACTCAATATCGTTGTACAAGGCAACGCAACCCGTTTCGTTACAGGTCATGTAAGCTATTTCGCCTGTTACCGGAATATCACTGTCGTCGGAGGTGAGCTGAATGGTCTGTTTAAAAACGGCCTTGTTGTTAAAAAACCCGATTTTCATTTCAAACACATCATCGTATTCAATAGTTGGTTTGGTTACCTCAACAGGTTTGCCAATCGTTTTAAATTGACCGGATTCTTCAAAGGTAAATTCAGTGGGCAAGGGTCCTCCTTCGGGGATGGTTAACGAATAAAGGTGATAGCCTTTATCGATGTGCGCGGTAAAATAAAGGTCATACTTCTTTGTCGCGGTTTTTTCGGCTTTAAAATCCCATTTTACCGGTTCCAAAATCTGGTTTTGGGGGGCGGCAGTAGCATTGTTTACCGAATCATTCAAGGTAAAGCTGAAGTCCATGTCGCTAGGCGGAAGGCATTTGGTATCATCGCAGCTCATAAACTCCAACGACCCTGTTACCTCGGCCTTGGGTTTAAGCAGCCTGACTTTTTGTTTAAACACCGCCTGGTTGGCATAAAATTTCAGTTTCATTTCAAAGTTGGGGTCATACTCTTCGATGATTGATGAGGTGTCTTCGGTAACTTTTCCAACCAGCTCAACATCATCGTTTTTATTAAAATGAAACGTGGTGGCCGGTGGCGACATGGGAATGTCCTGCGAATAGAGGTGCCACTTATAATCGATGGAAGCCGTGAAAATCAGTTCGTATTCGTTATCACTAATTTTATTGTTGGAAAATGTCCATTTTACCGGTTCCAGTATTTGCGCTTTCAAGCCTGAAAAAGGCATGGCTAACACCATGGCCAGCAGGAAATACAAAAGCGCTTTAGTGTGGATATGTTTCATAAATCAATCAATTTTTTGCAAAGATAATTTTTCTCTTCTTCACGTTAATACTTCTTGACAACGGCTCATTTACGAATGTTGCACTCTTTCAGTTAAGTTTACCCTACCAACCGGATTGAAAATACCTTTTCGGTATTTTTAGTAACCTTGAATGGCTCGGCAATCCGGTGACCAACTACCCAAACAATAACTCCTTCTGATTCAAGCAGCCAGGTAGCTTCTTTTTCAAAAAGGGATAATTTCATGTCAGTAAAAAAATCACTCACCAATTTCGAACCCTTCATACCGTAAGGTTGAAACCGGTCGCCCTGACGCCATTTTCGTAACGTTAACGGAAAGGTTAATTTACGATAGTCAAAAAAACCGTTGTTGGGATTTTTAATAAGAGTCGGATCAATGGCATTACCTGACACTATTTCTAAGGCTGCTTTAATGGGGTCATCAAGTAGGGTGTCGGTGGCGTAAATAGGAAATTGTTTTTTTGCTGAGGATACTTTTTTTCTCACGATCAGGGTGTCTCTGTCCACCAGCAGTTCAAAATGCTCCGAGAAGAAGTGCTTTCCTGTTGATTTAGACTGAAAGGCGTCAAAAATTTTTTCTGTTTCGTTTCGGGGAAAGCCGTACTGCTTAAGGAGGTAATAAAACCAGAGGTTACCGGTAAGGCCGGAGGGCGTTGATTCAGGGGTGATGACTATCCGGTTGTTTTGGATGTTTGTAAGCCTGCTTCTTTCGCGGTCAAGCAACGTTTCTAACATGAGGGCATCCTCTTTCAGGTAATCAAGACTTTGATACAGTGATTCAAAGTTGCCGGTAATGTTTTTTATTTCGGGCAGCAATTGGTGCCGGATCTTATTCCGCAGGTATTTTAGTGAGGCGTTGGAGGAGTCGTTGCGCCACCCGAGATAGTTATCTCGGGCGTAGGTTTCTATTTGCCGGCGGGTGGCAAACATCAATGGCCTGATAAAGATGTCGCGCTGTACAGGGATGCCTTTTAAACCTTGAAGTCCCCCACCCCTGAACAGGTTAATGAAAAAAGTTTCGAGGTTGTCGTCGGCATGATGGGCAACCGCTACTTTGTCGAAGTTTTTTTCTTTTGACAGTTTTTCAAAAAAGTTGTATCTCAAATCGCGGGCGGCCTCCTGAATAGTGATCTTGTGTTGGGTGGCGTAGTCGTGAGCTGGACATTGCTTTACATATACAGGAACGTGGTACTTTTCCGCCAGGCTTCTTACAAACTGCTCGTCCTCTTTCGACTCCGTGCCTCGTAAATGGAAGTTACAGTGTGCCAGGGCAAGGCCGTAGCCGGCTTTTACAAGCAGGTCGAGCAGCACTACCGAATCAACCCCGCCGCTGACAGCCACCAGGAGCTTTTGGCCGGGATGACAAAGCCGGTGTTTTTCGATGTATTTTTTTAATGGTTCGAGCATCGCGCAAAGGTAGCAAATTCGCTAAATGTTTGAAGCCGAAATAACAAGCGCTTTTGTAGTTGTCTGTTGCTCTCCTACATTTGTTCTGGCATTTGTTCTTTATGTTTTGTCATGATTTTTTCTTCCTCCCGTTGGACACCCTTCGACACCCTTCGACTGCTTCGGCTGCTTCGACTGCTTCGACAGGCTCAGCAACCGAGGCTCAGCAACCAAAGCTCAGGGCCAAGGTAAGGGTAGGCGCCAAAACGTAATAGTTACTTTTTCCTCAAAAAAAAGGGGCAAAGGAAAAAGTATATCCCTATTTTTGAAGCATGAAACATTCATAACGGTCTAAAGACACACCGGGGAATAATTATACAATCCTCGTAGGGGTCGCATATTAATAGCCCGGGGTGCAACCCCGGGTATAAAGAATAATCAGACCTGTTTTGGCGCCCGCCCGACTGACCGTCGTTCGGGCGGGGGCAGGTGACAAAACATAAAAGAATGAAATATAAAATTATAACCAGATGAAAATCAAAGATCACCTAAACAGAACCCTGACTTTTTCATCTGTTCCTAAGCGTATCGTTTCATTGGTGCCTTCGGTTACGGAATCGATAGCTGATATGGGATTTGGCTCCAGCCTGGTGGCTGTTACCCGTTTCTGCAAATATCCTTCCGATGTGGTCACGACCCTTCCTAAAATCGGGGGACCCAAAAAGATAGACATTCAAAAAATAGTGGATTTAAAACCGGATCTGGTGGTTGCTGTGAAAGAGGAAAATGACAAAGAACAAATTTTAAGTTTGATGGAGCAGGTGCCGGTTTTTGTTTTTGACGTGAACACGATTGAAGACTCGCTGGACATGCTTGACCGGCTGGGAACTATTTTTGATGCCCGGGAAGTTTCAAGTCGTTGGATAAAAGAAATCCGGGAAAAGATGGTGCGCTATCAACCCGAAAGAGTAGCACAAAGAACCCTGTACATGATTTGGAAAAAGCCCTGGATGGCTGCGGGCAAGTCAACTTTTATCGGCTCGATGCTGCAGCTGGCTGGTTATGATAACATGATTTCG
>JANTGU010000290.1 GCA_024762735.1 Bacteroidales bacterium
GCACCATAATAAATTTCGCCATAATTGTGGGTTAAGGTTTTAAAAGTAATTTCAGGGCCGTTTTGTTTTTTGGCCACTTGTGGTTCTTTTTTTTCAGTTTGCGCCGAAACAATCAGCACCGATAAAAACAATACTGAAAGTAAAACAATCTTCTTCATACGTTTAAATTTTTAAATTAGATGAAGCAAATGTACTATTTTTAGATGGCTATTATTTTTTTTACCCTGTTTTTTTAAGTTATTTTAAAAATTTTTGAGGATTACATGGCAAAGTCAAATCGTACGCGGATACCATATCTCGGCATGCCCGGATAATTGACCGGGATAGGTCGCCAAATACCCTCGATGCGGATAAACTGCAAAATATTTTCAAAACCACCCCCTACTTCCAGGTATTGCATGCCCGGGATATCCATATCCCAGGGGTATTCCAAAATTTCCTGATGCTTTGGACTAAGGTTTCCCAGCAGGTATTTGGCCGAGAGCACCATACGGATATTAAGCTTTTTTACAAGGGGAATTTTGTTCATGATTAACCCGTTAAAATGATGTTCAGCCATCAGACTGGCATATTTATCGGTGGCGGCGGTGGCGCTGTTTAATAAATTAAACCGGTATTTCGAATCGCCATAGGTATCGTTGCCCCTGATAATTTCAAGCATGGGATAGGGAATCTTTCCCCAGATATACCCTGCTTCGACAACGTATTTAAACCGCATAAAACCCATGGGCACCATATGCTTAACGGTCAAATGTAATTTGAAATAGTTCCTGTTGATTTCGGCCACCCGGTATCGTCCGGCTGTACCTACCAGGTTAATGATGGGATAAAAAGTGGTTAGATAGTAGCGCCGCAAAAACTTATCGGAAATATTTTGTTTCCACGACAACCGCAGCCTTAAGCTCAACGAGTTGTTGTAAATATAGTTCACCGGTTTTCCATCATGGATAAAAGGTGTATAAATACCTTGTCGCAACTTGTCGTTGTTATAAGTCAACCAGGTAGAAAATCCTTTGCGCCACTCTTTTTCAAAGTAGATGTTAACACGGTAGAGCATGCTGCGCCTATCGCTGTGGAATCGTTTGAAAATATCCGCCGCAAAGCTGTCCTCACCGGTATTAAGCATGTTTTCTTTGATTAGCCTGATATGGCCAAAAACACCAAACAGGTACATATCCTTTAAATAACCACCCCCTACAATAGTACGATGCTTTGTATTAAATTTATACTGGCCGTAAGCCGAATATTTCCACTCTTTGTCTTTAAAACCGTAACCAACACTTCCGCCAAGGCTGTAGTGCGGATTAAAATCTTCGGAGGTTCTTATTCCCAGGTTAACTCTGGATCCTTCAATGCTGTTACGTTTAAAGGTGCCCAAATAGGGTCCGATGTCAATCTTTCCAACATTAAAATACCCGGTAATAAACATGTTGGTTATCTTTTCAGCTCCCTTTATCCACCATATATTGTTGGTTGAGTCAATAATGCTGGATGTGTTATCAAAACTTTTGTTGTTGGTTTTATTTCGATAGCTAATAAAAGATGAATCGGCAGTCTTCGTGTTTAAATTGACAATACTATCAGGTAGAGGGCGTGCCCCGGAACCCAACAACACCTTTGAATACATCGTGGTTTTTTCTACTTCAATCATGGCATTGTTGGCCTCGTTTTTAATTTTAAAGTAGTGAAACGATGCATCGATGGTATTGCGCTTAAAAAAAAGTGCGGTGTCGTTTACAAACTCAAAATCAAACTTAACCTTAAACCGGTTGATGTAGTTTATGTTGGCCGATTTTGGCAGCGTGGCATCCATGCTCGAAATAGCCCATAAATCTTTTATCACCACAAATGAACCCGAGAAGGTAAGGTCTTTGGTATCGCGTGGTACAAATTTAATGGTGTAATATTTTCGGCCGTCCACCATCGTGCTGTCTTCGAGATAATACCGATAAAATACTATCCCGTTTTTTGCCAACGGACTTAAAAAGGTGTGGCCAAAAATATCCACATAGTTTTTATAAAAATTCATTTCCGCGCTCAACGAGTTGTCGTATCCTTCAATATCAATATCCTCAAGACCCACAATACCTTTTGTTTTTTTTGCCAGCACCACCGTTTGTGATACATTATCCTTTTTATCGATAAAGTTATCGGCTATTTTTTCAGATTGGTAAAAAGGTAACACGGGTCTGCTTAACGAATCAAGGGTTACAGGCAGCGTTTTAATCAATGGAGGAGGAATTACCAGTTTCAGGTTTTCTTTAGTAACATTCGTGAGGATTCCGGTTAAGGTCGTATAGGTCTGGCAGTTAAAACGCTCAAATTTTTCAGGATTGTTCCGGTGTTTGTTTTTGATGATTTTTCGTAAAATAATATGCGCCGGGTTTTCCGTGGGTTTTATTACTACTTCGTCCAACAACTGTGTATTTTCTTTAAGCCGGATAACCAGCCGATATTTTTTTCCCTTTTCCACGAAAACCTTCGCGGAGTGATAACCCATCATCGAAAAAACAAGGGTGTCGCTTTGTTCGCGTGTTTTTATCTTGTAGCGGCCATCAAGGTCTGAAGTGGTGCCTCTGGTGGTATTTAAAAAATAGATATTAACAAAGGGCAGGGGTTGTCCTGTAGCGTCATCCAACACATAACCCTCTGCTTTGGTGGCGCCTGCCTCTTGTTGGGCGTGGACTAAAGAAGCCATTACCCATAATAGTAGCAATAGAACCGGTTTTATATGCTTACTTGTTCGTGTCAATGTTTTTTTTGTAATTGTTTTAAAGCTAACTGGCTAACATGTAAATAACTCTGTAACTCATAGCAGACTCAGCTATTCCCAGTGAAGGGTTATAAAGCACCTCTCAGTCCGCCTACTTCTATGTTTGTTAATATTCATATACTTTCAATTTAGTACTGAAACCCGCATTACGTATAGCCAATTTTATTGTATGCAGTTTTTCATTATCCTAATTCCAAAAGTTAAACAACCCCCAATATCCAAAACCCAAAACTAGAATGAAGTACACTATATTATTTAATACTAACGTTGATCTAATCCAAAACTTCATTTTATCTGATTTCAGTCTGTTTACTGTATAGAATAAAATAGGTAAGAATGACAGCAAAAGTAAAAATGGTGTATAAGAGAAAGCACTTATTAAACCTGAACTGTAATGTTTATACGGAACATCAAAATAGAAGATACTCTGATTCGTAATTAACACGAATATATAAGCAATAAGAGTCAAGTTTAAGAATGAAATTACTACAACTGATTTTGGTGAAACAAAGGTGGATTTATTTTTCCAATATAGCGAAACAACCAACGCAAAAGAAAATAGAGCTAATAATCCTGCAATCAGCACAAGCAAAATCCTTAATGCGACTGTATTTGAAGGAGTTTTAAAGTTGACAAGTCTTTCAAAATCAGAATTCTTTGGAAATATTTCTGGAATATTGAGTGTATGGTCTCCTTTTGATAACTCCTCTGTTAAGCTATATTGTACTAAGGTATCAAAGTTGTGATAAAAGTAAATGGTTGCTGTTTTTTCTTTGGTATCAAAAATAGAAGTAATTAATGTACCATCTCTATTCCTGCTTCTGCAAACAGACATTGTATCTGAAAGCGCAGTACAAAAGTCTAATGAAGCGATTGTTTTATGGGTTCTTATAAAATCTTCTCCCTTGCGG
>JANTGU010000291.1 GCA_024762735.1 Bacteroidales bacterium
TAATTACATCAACATTTCCCGCGTGTTCCCTCCGTCAAATTAATTTAAAACAGTAATAATGAAAAGTTTTAAAAATCTTTATTTTTTATTGGCTTTGGGTTTTATTTCCGTAGCCTTTATGTCGTTTATTCCCTCGACAAACAGTGTTAACAATACTAACAGCAAACAATTAGTAACTCCTGACCCGGGTGAAACAAACGGTTTATCCGTTGGATGGAAAACGGTTGAAGTTGACCAACGTGAAAGTGGCAACTACTACGTAAAGTATTCGGATATAGTTAGCGGGATGGATCCAAATAACCCTACATGGGGATGTGGATACCTCGATATTGACCCCAATACTTCAGGATGGAATTGTGATATTACCACCCCTTATTTTTATGCCAGTGGTGCTGATAACTGTGAGTATATTTATATACACTCGTATTGCACTCCATCACCTGGGAATCCTGCTATTCATACAATTGATATTAAAGTACGAGATGCTCAAGGGAATGAATCAAACTGGGGCGGGATAACATTTACAATAAACTATACTGCTAATCCAAGTACTAGCGATCCGACGCCCCCCTGCTCAAGTTATTAAAGACATCATTAGGATAAAATTAAACAAGCTGTGGTTTGATATTTTATTTAAAATATTGACAACAGCTTGTTTTCATCAGTTAAAAAAATATACTTTTACTTAAAATTCACATAGATGAAACATATATTACCTTTTTTAGCATTATTATTTTCTTCAAGCCTTTTTGCTCAAAATTATTTTAACCATACCTACAATTTTGGCGACATTGACCATCCTCTCGCCATTGTTACCGATTCACTTGAAAACATTTATGTTTGCGGTTGGTTTGAAGACACGATAAATCAGGTACCCCATGCTTTCGTGCTAAAAACCGATGCCGACGGGCAGGAGTTGTGGCGGGCAACCCTGGCCGATACATCAAAATTTTACGCGTTGTGTTTAACTCATACCGGCAACCTTGTGCTGGCCGGCAGCAAAAAAAACCATTGCTATTTAACTTCGCTTGATAACAGCACCGGCAGCGAGCAGTGGATAAACGAGGATACGGTTTCCGAGAACTTTTGGCTTGCTACCGTGGATGAAATATTGGATAGCACCGGCTATGAATTGTTCGTGCGTAAAGAAACTAGCGGTCCTCATAAAATAAGATACTTACTTTATAACCCCTTAAACGGCAATTTACTACTTGAATATATTGATATTAACACTGTTAGCGGGGTTGCTTATACCTCGGGGCTGATGGCACCGGATAAAGTATGGACAGGTGGTGGTTACGACGAATATTTTGGGTTAGTTTGGTATAAAAACTTTGGACCAGGCCTATCAGCTTATTGGACTTTTAGCGCTTTACACGTTGCCGGTGTGGAGAAATACTCTGCTGAAAGAGGAAGTGTTGTAAGGTATTTTATATGGGGCGATGGTACATATTGGATGGCGGTGCTGACTATGAATCTTGATATATCTAATCCAGATGTTTGGGGTAACGCTTTTGAAATTGAGCACACGCAAGATAAATTCATGGTAGCGGGCTCTGATAAGTACGAGAATGGTAAGTTTGTTATTACCGGCACTGTTGAAAATGAGCTGGCCTTGTGGTTTATCGATCACGATTTAACCTACATGAAAGAAAAAACTATTGCCACCACTTACCCGCGTGCCGGTGTTGATGTGCTTTGCCTGCCCTCGCTTGACATGATACTCATGGGCACGGAACAACCTGATAGTACCAACAACTCAACAGATATTTTTTTAATGAAACTGGACAGCAGCGGAATAGTTTCCACCCCGGAACATAAGCCCACTGAAAATTTTACGGTTTATCCCAATCCCGCCGCTGACAAATTGTATATAAAAGGTAACGAGTTAAACCTAAACCATGCAACGGCTTATTTTATTAACAGCACGGGGCAAACGGTAAAAACAGTAACCGGTCTTAACGATCCCATTTCAGTATCTGATTTGCCGGGCGGCCTTTATATAGTAGTTGTTTATAGCGATGGCAAATTGTTGTCACGACAAAAGTTTGTTAAAAAGTAATGCTGTAGTTTATCTCACGGTTGCAAACCGCAAGGGAGGTGGTCGCCATTCCAAAACCCTCATCGGCGCATCGCGATATTTAAGCATTTAATCATTCATACATTTAAGCATTCAAGCACTTTCCCGTTTCAACCTTCTCCTGACAAAGATTAATTATTTACTTTTGTAAAAAAAATAGAATTATGAGCTTAGAACTAAAAGGACGTTTGGTACAGAAACTCCAAAAAGAGAGCGGTGAAGGCAGAAACGGCCGCTGGGAAAAACAACAATTCGTGATTGAAACACAAGAACAATATCCAAAAAAAATATGCATTGTTTGCTGGGGCGATAAAATATCGATGCTGGACAGCCTGAACGAAGGTGACCAGCTGAATGTGGCGGTAAATGTTGAATCGCGGGAATATAACAGCCGTTGGTACACCGATGTGAGAGCCTGGCGCATCGAGCGGGTTGCCGGTGAAGACCCTGCCGCCGGTGAGCTGCCTGGTGACATCGCCAACGAGTTACCTCCCCCCGAAATAGAAGATGCAGACACCACCGATGATTTGCCCTTCTAATCTCTGATGCAGCCCTTGCGAAAAACCCTTTCGGCACATCTTGCTATCCTTGGCGCCAACCTTATTTACGGGTTAAATTACGTGATTGCCAAGGGGATTATGCCCGACTTTATGGCACCGCGTACCATTATCCTGTTCAGGGTGGCTGGGGCAACCTTGATATTTTGGCTGGTTAGTGCTTTTATTAAGCGGGAAAAAGTTAATAAAAAGGATTTATTCAGATTGTTGGTGGTGGCGTTTTTCGGCATCGCGTTAAACCAAATTATGTTTTTCGAGGGACTGAATTTAACAACCCCCATCAATGCTTCAATTATCATGGTGGGCACGCCCATCCTTGTGTTGGTGTTTTCGCACTACCTTTTAAAGGAGCATTTAACCTCCCTGAAACTATTCGGCATTGCCCTGGGAAGCGCCGGTGCCGCGTGGCTGATTTTAAAAAACGGAACCATCTCGTTTTCTTCGGGTACTTTTTTGGGTAACCTGTTTATCCTTATCAACGCCTCTTCGTACGCGCTGTTTTTGGTGTTGGTAAAACCCTTGATGAAAAAGTACTCAGCGCTCACGGTAATGAAATGGGTATTTACTTTTGGCCTTATTTACGTGGTTCCGGTTTCGTTGCCCCTGGCGATAAAAACCGACTTTACCGCCATCCCGTTTTCAATTTGGATGTCGGTAACTTACGTGGTTTTGTTTACCACTGTGCTGGCCTATTTTCTAAACAACTATTCGCTAAAAATAGTCAGTCCCACGGTCAACAGTGCCTACATCTATTTGCAGCCGGTATTGGCTACCGTGGTTGCCCTGGCCGTAGGAAAGGATTATTTAACCTGGATTGAAGTCGTGGCCGCCTTGCTGATTTTTAGCGGCGTTTATTTGGTAAGCAGGCCGGGAAAAGAGACAAGTGCCGGGTGAAGATAGTCAGGGAGTGCTGCCAAGGTGAGAAGGGTGTTGTGTTAGATGCTTAGTTTTGCTCGCAACATAGTTTCACTAAAGTTAGAGGCACTTTTTTTTCAACCCAACAATAAAATGTGTATATTTGCATTGATTCATGTGTATAAATAAT
>JANTGU010000292.1 GCA_024762735.1 Bacteroidales bacterium
GGTGGGTGGCGGTCACCTGCCCTTTACCGAAGATTTTGAGTCTGGCTCATTAACGACATCCGGGTGGAGTGTCGATAACCCTGATGGTAGAACCACCTGGAAAACTGATACGGTAACGGGCAAGGACAACAACACTTCAACGGCAGCCTTTATCAATTTGATAAACTACTATTATACGGGTCAGCGTGACGGCCTTATCTCGCCGCCCATAAGTTTTGAAGGGTTTGAATCCGTTTACATGACTTTTGATTATGCTTATGCCCAGCGCTATGCACAGGTAGATTCGTTGATTGTAAAAATATCGGATGACTGTGGCGAAACCTGGACACGGGTGTACGCTAATGGCCCCGACATGACTCAAAAATTTGTTACCCGTGAACCCTTTGATACCTACTTTAGGCCTGAAGTCCCATCTGACTGGAGTGGGGTAGGTGATTACGGCGAAGACAATCCCCTTATCGATCTGACCAACTGGGCCAATAAACCCATGATAAAAATCATGTTTGAATCGTATGCCGGGTATGGCAATAACCTCTATATTGACAACCTTGAAATAAGCAATGCGGTAGGAATATTTTCGGAAAGTAACACAGCCAACGATATGTTTCAGCTGTTTCCCAATCCTGCCAATAAAATGCTTAATATTGTGCTCCTTAAATCAGGGCGAAAAGGAGTTCTGTCAATCATGGACTTAAACGGCAGGTATTTGATGAGTCAAAAGGTGGAGGAGGGCTTGAATGAAATTGATATCAGCCGGCTGCCTAAAGGGATGTATGTAATACAGGTTCAGGATAACAACACGATAAAAGAAGAGAAATTAATTATTGAATAAGATGAAGATTTTTAAAGGAGCCATTTTTTTAGCAATGGCGATGATGGCTACGGCAACACTCGTGGCGCAAAATACATATAAGGTTAAAGGGCATGCCGTAAAAGCAGCTATTGTTAACGTGATGGAGCAGGCAAAAACTGCCGTTGATAAAGAGGCTGCACCGGTTTTTAAAGCCCCAAACCAGGAATGGAAGGGCCGCGATTGGCCCGTGGGTGATAAGATTATTTACCGTGACACTAAAAAAGCAGTCATTAATAGTCCTTCACGAAACAGGACCCTGAGCCCTCCTCCGGATACTACTTTTCTGGGCATTCTTGATAACCAGAGCTCCATTCCTCCTGATGTGATGGGTACGGCAGGCGATGATTACGTGATGACGACCCTTAATACCCAGGTGCGGATTCATGAAAAAGACGGGACACCGGTGATGACCACCGGACTTTCCTCTTTTTGGGGCCCCATGCCCGACCACGAGTCAACCTTCGACCCAAAGATTATTTACGATCCCTACAACGACCGATGGATTTTTGTTACTCCCAGCCATCCCAGCCTGGGACTGTCAAAAATTTACCTGGGGGTGAGCCAGACTTCGGATCCTGCCGGCGACTGGAACATGTATTATGTCAATACTGACATTACTGACATCACCTGGTTCGATTTTCCTACCATAGGATTTAATAAAAAGTGGATCGTGGTGAGCGGCAACCAGTTTGGTGGCGACTATTATCGGACAGTGTTCGTGTTTAACAAGCAGCAAGCCTATGATGGAGCCGAAAATTTGGATTATACCCGTTTTGCCACTACCGAGGGGTTTACGATTGCTCCGATGGTTAGCTTTGACACCACCATGGAATCGATGTACTTGATTTCGGCAGCCAATGGCAACTCAAACGGATATGGGTACATCAAGAAATTTAAAATTGAAGGGGATGTGGATAATCCGAATTTTATTTATGAAGGAGCCATTGGTGTACCCGACACCTGGGATTCCTACGTGGGTAATGCAGGCAATTTCCTACCTCAAAAGGGAAGCAGTGCTTTAATCAACGCGGTAGATGCCCGTATTGTGAACGTGGTTTACCGAAATGGTAAAATCTGGGCGGTTCATCACATCTTTCTGCCTGCCAACAACCCACAAAGGGTAGCGGTGCAATGGTGGGCGCTTGACACTACAGGGGTTATTCTTGAAAGAGGCCGCATTGAAGACACTACCAATTTATACTCTTTTGCCTTCCCGTCTATTGCCGTCAACAAGTTTGAAGATATTATGATTGGCCACGATGTGTTTTCGGTAGATCAGTATCCCGGCGCCGCTTACTCGTTTAAAGGAAATTACGAAACACCGGGTACCATTCGCACCTATTATCAGTATAAAGACGGAATGGCACCTTACAACAAGTCGTTTGGCAGCGGACGAAATCGCTGGGGTGACTATTCGTCAACGGTGCTCGATCCTGTTGACCAAACCGACTTCTGGACCATTCAGGAGTACTCGGAGGAGCCTTCAAGCACCTGGAGCACCTACTGGGCTTACGTGAAAACCAGCTATCCGCCTGTAGCCAATTTTGAAGCAGAACACACGTTGATTCCTACCGGAGAGCACATCGATTTTAGCGACTTTTCCAAAGGTATTCCAAGCAACTGGGCATGGAGTTTTGAAGGGGGGACACCGGCTACTTCTTCGGCGCAAAACCCGTCACAAATCCTGTTTGATACCGATGGAAGTTATGATGTGCAGTTTATTGCTTCCAATGAGCTGGGAAGCGACACCCTTTTAAAGGAAAATTATATTACGGCCAGTTCAACCATCTTGCCCGAAATAAAGTTTGGAGCCAATCAGGTTGCCATCTGCGTGGGAAACCCGGTTCAGTTTACCGATTCGAGTTTGTACATGCCCCGGAGCTGGGAATGGCAGTTTACGCCCTCTACCGTAACTTTTGAAGAGGGAACCGATGCTTTTACACAAAATCCCGTTGTTTCCTTCAACGAGTCAGGGTCATACTCTGTAACACTCACGGCCACTAACCTGAATGGCACCTCTACCGATACTAAATTTGATTACATTGTGGCCGGTGGGTTTACCCCTTATTTCCACGAGAATTTTGAATCGGGGTTAGATCATCAATACTGGCAGGTGGATAATCCTGATAACCGGACTACCTGGGAAATAAGTCAAACTGCCGGTGATTACAGTCAGTTTTCGGCTTCCATCGATTTTACCGAGTATATCTATTACGGTGAACGCGACCGCTTGATTTCACCTCCTTTTAACCTGGAGGGAATGAGCAACGCGGTTTTGGAATTTAAACATGCCTACGCTACCCGTTTTGATGGTGCTACCGATTCGCTGATCGTATTGATTTCGGATGACTGCGGAACCACCTGGATCCGGTTGGCTGCCTATGGTGATGATGGCACGGGGAACTTTGCCACACATGAAAAATATGATGGCGCCGATTTGTGGGTGCCTCAAAACCCCGGTGATTGGTGTGGACAGGGTTATGGCAGCGAGTGCAACAGCATCAGTCTGGATAACTGGGTGGGTAAAAGCAACGTGTTGATTGCCTTCGAGAGTTTTAACTCCTTCGGAAACCCGCTTTACATCGATAATGTAACGGTTACTCAATTTGTTGGTGTGGAGGCACCGGGCAGTAAAGAACATTTTAAAGTGTTCCCAAATCCTGCTAAAAACCACCTAACCGTGGAGTGGGATGATGTCAATACGTTTAAAACACTGGTGATTTCCAATCAGCTGGGACAAATCATGTTTAAGGATGAAGTGAGTAACAAA
>JANTGU010000293.1 GCA_024762735.1 Bacteroidales bacterium
CATAGTTTTCTTAAGGGTAGGATTATTTTTATTTCTCAATCATAGACATTTTTTTGTCATTCATGGATTGTTACAGGTTGGTCATTACAAATACCACTTGTATTTTTGGTGTAGCTGCCTCTCTTTGAGTTCCTTTTGGAACAAATATTACCGCGGCTTTCTGCCCGCAGGAAGGGATAAAATCATCATGAAGGCGTGCTTCATTAACCATGGTCTCCACCAGACCATCTGCGTCAGGGACATTGGTATGGCTTATGCCATTCCAGTCGTTCAGAATTTCCCAAACCGCGCCTTGTATTTCGCCCCATGTGGCTGTGGGGTAGTTTGACAGGTTATTGAACAACCAGTTAATGCTATTCCACCGTGCAGCACTCCTTGTATATAAAGGCAACACCGAAGGCAGTAGCGAGTTATAAACATCCATCTCGTAGGTATGGTTGATGTTGATGCTCACCGAATCGGTTCCGCACCAGGCGCTATAAAGTCCGTTACCCAGGGAAAATCCCACGGGCACATCACTCAATACACCATCAAAATAGGCTCCTAACGAGCCTGGAGCCCAGTTGGATTGAATGGTAAAATTACAGCTTTCCGGAAGGTTCATATAAGGACCTATATGTTCTCCTGTACCTATTGAACCGCATTCGCTCAACACAAAATGAACCATGCCATCAGGTTCGGCAGGAATCAACTCATCATCCGTAAACTCCCATGACCTAACATACTTATAGCCAAAGGAAGCACCTACCGGTACGTAAACATTTAAGTCGAACCGGTAATCATCGGTGGTGTTGTCACCGTCAGGATAGGTGATGGAAACAAAGTGCTCTCCCAACTGATCTTCATTGCCAACCGATTTCACAAACCTCCCGTTACGAAATACATCAATACTAAAGATGGCCGGCATCTCATTTTGTAAACCCGCTGATTGGTTTAGATAGAGAGAGTTGGCGTAATCGGCAGGATTTTTCGGTAGGATTAAGCCAATAAATTTTTGCTCACGAATGGTGGTGGCAGGCAGCACGTCAATGTCAAAACCAAACTTATCGTAGTCGGCAGGACTGAACAGTATTACTTCAACATCCACATTAGCCTTTTTAAGATGATTTACCACGAAACTAAAGCCTGCAGCATGATTCACAAAGGCTGCATACTCCGATCCCTCCATGGGGGCGGCAAGCATAACTACATCGTCAGAAAAATCATCCGGCGTGTTGTTATCATTCATCATTAAAAACTTGTTCAATTGGTACGACCCGGGAGTTAATTTAATGGATTGAGTATAAATCTTACCATCAATCACGTACGTAGCGGGTCTGAAAACCAACGAATCAATCAGGATGTAACAGTAATCAATCCCTGAAACATCCAGGTTACTTTTTTTCTCGTCAGTAGATAATGAGGGGTTGAAAGTTACCTCTTGCACTGCTTCCTCTTCCCCGGTAAGCACCAGCTCTTTTTTACAGCTTGTAAAAGAGACTGCAACCAGCAAAATCAAAAGAAACACCGATGTATATCGTTTTAGAAACATGGAGGAGCTTTAGTCTATTTGCTTGTTAATTGTGTGAATAAATAGATACATTATTTCGATAGCCGGGCAAATCCTTGTACCAATCGGGATACAAGACCCCGTCAGATTCAGCCCACTCAGCAAAATGGTTGTACACCGTGGTGATGTCGTGTTTTTCGATGGGATATTCAAAAACTTCTGGAATGTTAATGGCCCAGGGAAGATTATTATGGGTTTTGTAATAGTGTGTTGAACCTTGTGCACTGGCATCTTCTCCTGTACCTAATAACGACTGATCAGCTAACGCCGTAGGGGCATATCCCGGAAGGTGTATTTCTACTCCTCGTGTTTGGTCAACAAACATAAAAGGATTAAAACTGCCGATATCGAGTTGGGAAAAAGTGATGGCGCCGGGTGCAAACTCAAGATTAATTACAATAGTCACGGGGTCCACATAGGGTGCGTAAATTTCAGTGTTAACCCCGATACCACCCCCGGGATGAGGCATCACGTCAAACAAGTCATCACTAACAATAACGGTTGCCTGGGGTTGAGCACTCTCCAGTCCGTTACCTGCCAGGGTAACTACGGAGTTCGCTTTTAACACCGAGCCTGTTGCGCTTACGATGTCGTTGGAAGAAACTGTTGGCAAAGTAAATCCAAATCCATTATGAAAATAAGCGCCAAGGGCATAAATAGTAAACGTTGCTTTAACATGTTCCACAATTTCCTGTGCATTTTTGGTAATGTCGAAATCGTAATTTACCACCAGGTCGTTAAAGTCGTAATCCCCTTTCCATGGCCATAAGTCTTCAAAGGCAAGGGTTCCCTCGTGTTGCACCACCGGATTCGGGTTTCCCCCTCCTCCACCACCGCCACTTCCCGAGCAGGTAAAGTAGTTGTGATCATAACCATCAAAGGCTAAATTAATTTGCTCGGCAGCATAGCCAATTTGGTTGTAACTATATCCCGAGGTAGAACCACCCCCTAACGCGGTGTTGGCAATAATCAGGACATCTTCTATAGTCATTCCTGCAAAGGGACCGGCTATATATTTTAAGTTTTTTAAATCGGTGTAACCGTTACCCAGGTAACCGGCTTCATCGTAACCTACATTCATTGTTGCTGCTACAATTTGTCCTGCCCAGTTACCTATTCCATTGGTATTGGCCGGGTCAATCAGGTTTTGCGTTAAAGGATTGTCCGGACCACCGCCCGGTAAAAATGCTTCAATGGCAGCTGCCGAAGAAAAATGTATGGTGAAGTTAGAGGGGTCACCAACGTCCAAACCGGAAGGAAAAACAGCTGTAAAATAGGCATCGCGCACTGCACCCGGGTTATTGCCGTGCGCAGGCGAACCCCATCCGCCTTGCGAGTAGGTTAAAAATCCTGATAGGTCACAAGGCACCGCTATACTTTTCTGGCCACTGGTTAAATCATACAGTAAATTATTTCCTGTAAGACCCACGGTAATGGCCTCCAGCCCTGATGCTTCGGGAAAGCTAAGTTGAAGTTTGGTAATATAAGAGGGAATGGTAATTTTTGTTTTTAATTTATCGGAATTCTTTTCCGGATAACCGGTAAAAAAGGTTCTGGAACCGCTTTCGTCATTGATGGAAACCGGCAATAAGAAACTTGAATTTGTGGGTAAATTAATGATAACGGCAATGTCTTTGGTTGTTTTCCAGGTAAAGTCATCGCTCACAATCAAGTCGTTCATGCTGGTAACCTTATGGTCACTGTAGGGATCAACCGGGAAGGTTTTACGGCAGGCAGATACTGATAGTAACAGTCCTAGTGCAAACAATATATAAAATTTATTTTTCATGATGAAGACCTCCAAATCTCTTTGATTCAGATTCCCTCAATCAAGAAGTGTGCCAGTTGATTTTAGGCATTGCTATCAGGCTGAATGTCTGAACTATAAAACCTTCTTTGACGGTGGTAAAAAAACCATTTCTTCTCCCATCTGGAAAAAATAAAATTAATTCGGGAAAAACTTACTTTCCGTGTTACGTAAGGCTCAGGAATCAAATATTTCGTAATTTTATAGCCTTATAAATAAGCCATGAAGTTTGTCAAACCTATCCGGTACGTTTTTTTT
>JANTGU010000294.1 GCA_024762735.1 Bacteroidales bacterium
CTGTGATGGCTGATGATGCCTTTTCAACCGAGTGGGGTGGTTATTTTCAACGTCAGGCCTTTGCTTTTTACAATCCCAAGGCGATGATTGAGCAAAGCACCATGGACGGTAAAAAAATGAATGTTATCGGAAGCTTAAAAGCAACCCTCGAACCCATTAAAGATTTAAAGTTTAGCGCTTTTTATTCGCAGACCTACAATGCTGACGTGTATGGTTCGTACTGGAGCAAAAATGCCTATTACACCCCTTATGCTGTGGGAAGCCACAAAGGTTTTGCACGCAAGGAAAACCAAAACCGCTTCAACCATCTGTTTGAGGCTATTGGCAGCTATGAAAAGAATTTTGGCGGGCTAAACGTGAAAGCCTTAGCAGGTTACTCGTTCCGCGAAGATTACTTTGACAATGTATGGGCCTACGGCGAAGGGTTTATCACTGACGAATTCACTTATGATAACATTGGTTCTTCTTCGGCCATATTGGCCAACAATGTTTCACGCGGTACATACAAAAACAGCTCCCGTTTAATCGGTGCTTTTGGTCGTGTAACCATGAATTATAAAGAGATGGCCTTTTTAACTGCCAACTTCAGGAGAGACGGTTCCTCGATGTTTGGGGAAAATAAAAAATGGGGAAATTTCGGCGGTCTTAGCGCCGGGGTCGATTTTGCCAAAGTATTTGACCTGGGTATTGTTGATCGCTTAAAACTTAGAGGAGGTTACGGAACGGTAGGTAATTTGCCTCCAAGCCCCTATCTTTCAAAAAACCTTTACAATGTTTCCAACGAGAAATTTTTCTATAACGGAACCTTTATCAATGCTTACGCTCCTATAAGAAATGATAACCCCGATTTGCAATGGGAAGTTAAAAAAGAGCTGGACCTTGGTCTTGATTTCTATTTCTGGAACTACCGCGTGGGTGGTACCATCGACTATTACAAAAGCACCAGTTCGCAACTGATTTTGTATGCCCAGGTGCCGGTGCCACCGTTTCCGTCTGATCACATGTTTTTAAACCTGGGGGAACTTACCAACTCGGGACTTGAATTTTCGGTAAACGTTCGTGCCATTGAAAAGAAAACCTGGTCGTGGACCACCGGATTTAACTTTACCAAGTATTTCGATACCAAGCTGGATAAAATTACCAGCCCGCTATCAACCTCTGCCAGTACCTTGTATTTGGGTAACCTGGGAGCACCTTTCTACACCGGCATCAATACCATTATTGCCAAAGAGGGTGAGCCTATCGGACAGATTATTGCCCCTATCTACATTGGCATGGACACCGCCGGCGTGATGCAGTTTGAAGCACCCACCGATACTGTTGACGGCATTTCTTCCAATCCAACGCAGGACGATTACCAAAATGTGGGTACCGGGTTGCCCAAATTCCAGTTTGGATGGAGCAACAGCTTCACGGTGGGTAATTTCGATGTAAACTTCTTTATCAGAGGGGTATTTGGACACTACCTGATAAACATCAACAACGCACGTTACGGCAACCCCAGGGTTATTGGTATCCAAAGCGGGATGAATCAGGCACTGGATTATATCGATGCTGCCAGTGGTCCTGTTTATTCCAACGTGCATGTTGAAAAAGCCGACTTTGTTAAACTCGACAACTTCGCGCTGGGATATAATTTCTTGTTCCCAAACAGTAACTACATTAGCAAAGTCAGAGTATTTATTTCCGGACAGAATCTCTTTACCATTACCGGGTACTCGGGGGTAAGTCCCGAAGTTCGTTACGGCGATGCCTACGACAACAACAACCCGTTAGCACCGGGTCTTGACAGGGAGAACACCTATTTTACAACACGCAGTTTCACCTTTGGTGTTAACGTTAATTTCTAAATTCTTAAAACAGAAAGAAAATGAAAAAGATACGAATTACTTTTCAAATATTATTGGTTGTCGTCCTGATTGGAGGTTTTAGCCAGTCGTGTACCAAGCTCGACGAAACGGTTTACTCCGATTTGAACGGGGACAAACTTTTTAGCGATCCCGACAATCTGATTTACGGGTTAGGGGTTGCCTATACCAACCTGTATCAGCTTTTGGGTCATAAATACGGTGCTGTGGGCATGGAGGCCGGTACCGACTTGTGCGTGGTTCCACAACGTGGAGGCGACTGGTACGACGGGGGTGAGTGGATCAGATACCATCGTCATGAATGGACACCCCAGGAAGCTTATATTTCAAGATGGTGGAATGTGCTCTATTATGGCGTTAACACCTGTAACAGGCTTATTTATACTTTCGAAAATTTAGAAGGTGTTGATACCAAACCTGCTATTGCCGAGCTTCGCGGGTTAAGAGCCCTTTATTATTGGTGGCTGGTCGATATTTACGGCAATGTCCCTATCGTGGATAAGTTTGATGTACCTTCTGATTACAAACCTGTGACTAACACCCGTAAAGAGGTTTACGATTTTGTTGAAAAAGAGCTGACTGAAGCCATGCCCGACTTGTCGAAAAACACGAGCCTCGAGTATTTTGGACGCATTAACTATTATGTTGCCCAAACCATTTTGGCCGAGCTTTACATCAACGCTGAAGTATATACAGGCACCCCGCAATGGGATAAGGCAGAAGCAGCTGTTGATACGGTAATGACTGGTGGTTACAGCCTTGCAGCTGATTTCTTTTCAAACTTTGAAGAGGATGCCACGGCTTCGCCGGAGTACATCTTCGGGTTGCACTTTGACAGGATTGATGCTGCTGCCTTCGAAGTCCATCTGTTTACGCTGCATTACAATTTAGCCGACAAGTACAAGTTTGAAGACAACTGCTGGAATGGTATTAGCGCTCAGGAATCGTTTTTCCACCTGTTTGATGCCGATACCAATGATGTTAGAAGAAACAGCGTGCTATTTGGTTTCCAGTATTTTGATGATGGAACTCAAGTGGTAGATCCAAGTTACGAGAAATTCAACCCGCAGGATCCTACCTATCGTGATCCTGACGGTGCTCCGTTAAACCTTACCCCTCATATTAATATGCTGGAGCCAAAATGTTTGCGTCAGGCCGGTGCCCGTGTGGCTAAGTACCCTTTTATCGTGGGTAGCGACCGGTACACAAGCAACGACATGCCCATCTTCAGACTGGCAGAAATATATTTGATGAAAGCAGAGCTGTTACTTCGCAAAGGGGATGCTGCGGGTGCCCTGGAATATGTGAACAATTTAAGAGCTAGAGCAGGTGCCACTCCTTTAACAGAACTCACTATGGAAAGTCTTTCGGACGAGTATGCCCGCGAGCTGTTTGCCGAGGGTAAACGTCGTACGCAGCTTATCCGCTTCGGACATTATAACGATGCCCGCTGGGAAAAACCCGATGTTTCACCTGACTATACCACCATTTGGCCTATTCCCCAGGCTCAAATTGATGTAAACCCCAACCTGGTACAAAACCCGGGATATTAATACATCCTGAAGGATAAATAAAAAAGCCCCTTTTTGGGGCTTTTTTTATGCTCATTTCTGCACAAGCTCGTTCGGATTCCCGCCTGAATGACGCAGTCGGGCAGGGACCTCCTAAGCACCATCCTGCCCCTAAAGCAAAACTTAGTCATCCGATGACTTA
>JANTGU010000295.1 GCA_024762735.1 Bacteroidales bacterium
CAAATCATGAAACAATTTGTCAAAATCAAAAGACACCGTCAAACTCTCTTTTTTGTCCTCTGAAAACTTTTTTAACGCGCGGGCATATTGGAGTAGATTGTGATTCGACTGAATTTCTACCCCCTGCAAATTTTCCTCTTTCGAAAATGTTAGTTGGCCCCTGAAAAGAGGTAGTGGCATGCTAAGGGCTTTTGACCCTACCATGAGGCTGTATTCGCCAAAAAGTAAAATCTTGGCATTGAAATAGGGAAACGAAGCAGTGGTCATATTGATACTCTTACTGGACCTTCTCCCACCCGGTCGTTAATAATCATTTCGTTAAAGGCAAACTGTTTTAGTTCCGAGTCCATCAAATCTTTTACGTCAGCCTGTACTTTGTCGGGGTATAGAAGGTGAATATTCGGCCCCGCGTCCAAAGTGAACGACACCGGGATACCGGTTGTCTGACGATATTCACGGACACGTTCAATAATTTGTAATGTGTTTGGCTTTAACAGCAGGTAATAGGGATTGGAAGTCATCATCATGGCATGCAAAGTGAGGGCTTCCGATTCGGTGATATTGATAAATGTTTCGATGTCGCCAGTCTTCATAGCCGCCATTAGTTTGGCAACGTTTGACTGAGCCTGTTTAAAACGCTCAGCGGCATACGGGTTGCTTTTCATCAGCCCGTGCCCCACCCGGCTGGAAACTTTTTTTTGAGATGCATCAACAATAATGATGTCATCGTGAAAAGATAAAAAGTCAGGATGCACCTCTTTCAACCGTTGGATTCCCCACAGGTCGGAGCTGTTGTTGTCACCATCGATTTTTCCCCAGCTCACCAAGCCTCCAAACAACGATCGGGCAGCACTCCCCGATCCCAACCGGGCCAGGTAGGAGGCTTTTCTAAAGAATGCTTCCTCATTGTCCTCAAAACCAAAATGCTCTTTCTCGATAGAACATAAACACAAAGCCAGTGCACTCATCCCCGAAGCAGAAGAGGCAATCCCGGCTGAGTGAGGAAAGGTGTTTTTCGAGCGAATGGTAAAATCTAATTGTTTTACAAAGGGAAAAACAGATTCGATAGATTTAAAATAAGTATCAATCTTTTTTCCGAAATCTTCATTGAGTTTTCCATCAAGATAAAACGTGACTCTTTTTTTGCCGGAAGCCTGACAATATTCAACAACGGTTTCGGTGTACGACGCTTTGAGCGTAAAACTGATGGAGGGATTGCAGGGAATCTGCACCTCTTTTTTTCCCCAGTACTTTACCAGGGCAATGTTCGACGGGCTTTGCCATCCAACCATACCTTCCGGTATATTGCCATTAAATGTTAAACCGGGGTTGTTGTAGGGTGCTGTTGACATAAATGTAATTTTAATGGAGGTACAAAGATAAAAAACATCTTTACATATTTTAATCCAGTTGTCAGACTGGGCTTGCCCGATACACTCGGCTCCCGAGCCTTGGTTACTGAGCTTGGCCCCTGAGCATGCCGAAGGGTGCCGACAGATAACGACAGGTGTTGAAGTGGAAGTCAAAGCCTGTCTATCATTAAAAAACCCCGAACTTAAAAAAATCCGGGGTTTGAATATTGTTCTACATGTTGTCAACCATTCATCGATGCCAGAAACTCCTCGTTGGTGGCGGTGAACTTCATACGGTCTTTTAAAAACTGCATGGCTTCCACCGGGTTCATATCAGCCAGGTGATTGCGCAGAATCCAAATCCGCTGCAAGGTGTCTTTGTCAAGCAGCAGGTCATCTCGACGAGTGCTGGAGCTTACAATATCAATGGCGGGATAAATCCGTTTGTTGGAAAGCTTGCGATCGAGCTGCAGCTCCATGTTACCGGTTCCTTTAAACTCTTCAAAAATAACTTCATCCATTTTCGAGCCTGTATCGGTAAGCGCAGTAGCAAGAATGGTTAATGAGCCACCGTGTTCAATTTGGCGGGCAGCACCAAAGAAACGCTTTGGCTTTTGCAGCGCATTGGCCTCCACACCCCCGGAGAGCACTTTGCCTGATGCCGGTGAGACGGTATTGTAAGCACGTGCCAACCGGGTGATAGAATCCAAAAGGATAACCACGTCGTGACCACTTTCAACCAGCCGTTTGGCTTTTTCCAGCACCAGGTTGGCAATCTTCACATGTTTTTCAGCCGGTTCATCAAAAGTGGAAGCAATCACTTCAGCGTTCACACTTCGTGCCATATCGGTAACCTCCTCGGGACGTTCATCGATAAGCAGTATTATAAGGTAAACATCGGGATGGTTGGCGGCAATAGCATTGGCGACCTCTTTTAACAACACCGTTTTACCGGTTTTAGGTTGCGAAACAATCAGCCCGCGCTGTCCTTTGCCTATGGGAGCAAACATATCCATAATCCGGGTCGAAATCGACTCTTTGGCATGACCGGTCAGCTTGAACTTTTCCTGTGGAAAAAGCGGGGTTAAAAAGTCGAAAGGTACACGGTCGCGCACCTCTTCGGGCGATTTACCATTAATGGAATCAACTTTAATTAAAGGGAAATATTTTTCCCCCTCTTTGGGAGGACGGATTTCTCCTTTAATGGTATCGCCGGTCTTTAACCCAAACAGTTTAATCTGCGATTGCGACACATAAATATCATCGGGTGAATTAAGGTAGTTGTAGTCGGAGGAACGCAAAAAACCATAGCGGTCGGGCATTACTTCTAAAACACCCTCGGCTGTAACCATAGCATCAAATTCATCGTTGCTATCCTGTGGAAGATGCTGTCTGTTTTTTTGATAGGATTGATTTTGCTGATCACGACCCAACCGGCCATCATTGCGTTGCTGGCTTTGGTATGGCCTTTTCTCCCTGTTATTGTCCTCGTCGTTTTCCACCGGTCTTTGTGTAACAGGCCGTGAAGGAACAGGTGCCTCTTTTCTTTGCTCCGGCTTTGGAGCTTGTTTTTGCTCAGTATCAGCCGAAGGTTCAGTAGGCTGAGTTTTTCTAGGCCTTCCTCTACGCTGTTTTTTTACGGGCTCTTCCTGCTTGATTTCAGATCGTTCAGGCGAAGCTTGTGATTTGTTGTCAGTATTGGTAGTTGACAGTTGTTCATCAGCCAACGGAGTAAGCTTTTCTTCCTGTTTTATTTGCGAAACCACTTCGCTTGATGACGAGGCAACAGGAGCGGTTTTACGCGGGCGAGCACTTCTTTTGGTACCACTTTCGCTGGTCGGTTTTTCTAAAGATTTGGACGGTTTCCCGTTTTTGGCATTAGCGCTTTTGTTATTTTCTTCTTTGGAGGCAGGTTTGTTTTTATCGGTGGCCTGATTTTTCCGGGGACGTCCCCTGCGGGGTTTAGCGGCTGCTTTTTCCTGGTCAAGCATTTCGGAGGTGGGGTTGGCTGCTTGAAAATCAAGAATCTTATAGATGATCTCTTCTTTTTCCAGTTTGTCCGCTTTTGGAATATTTAATTGGCTGGCAATAGCTTTTAGCTCGCTTACCAACTTGGATTCCAATTCAGATTTAATATACATAGGTAATTATTTATTTAGAAATAAAATGTCTAATATTTTCGATTGAAAATCAAAATTAAGAATAAATTATTGCTTGGGA
>JANTGU010000296.1 GCA_024762735.1 Bacteroidales bacterium
GATCGCTGTAGTGTTTGGATTGACTGGAACGACAATGGAGTCTTTGACGAACAGCCAATAGCGCTCAGGTCAGATGATGAGGGACGCCTCTTTTCTACCACCATTACCCCTCCCAAAGGCCTCGACCAAAAATCAATCCGGATGCGCATCCGTTTGGCCGGTCCCGAAGATGCCATGAAACCTTATGGCGACACAGATTATGGTGAGGTGGAAGACTACTCGCTGGCTATTGCTTCGTGGCTTGACGTGAATCCTGATGCAGACACCATTGCTGCCGGCGATTCCTCCATGGTTACCTTAACGTTTGACGATGCCAACATGAGCGTGGGAACCTATACCACCAATCTGAATTTTAAAATCTCTGACCTTGGTAATGCAAGCAAAGCCGTTCATGTTATCATGAATGTTACCGATTTGGAAGTTATCGCCTCTTCGTCAATAGATGAAGTCTGTCAGGGTGGCGAAGTGCAGTTGTTTGTTAATACTACGGGAGGCAGCGGCAGTTTTAGCTACCAGTGGCACTCCATCCCCGAAGGGTTCACATCCTCCGAACAAAACCCCGTGCTAAATCCTGATGAAACCCGTGATTATGTTATAGAGGTTAAAGATGGTGCTGTTTCGATGTTCGATACTGTTTCAGTAACGGTATTTCAGAAACCCATTGTTGCCCTGGGAGACGATGCCACCATTTGCGGAGAGGGTTCCATCGAGCTGGATGCTGGTAACGAGGGAGCAACTTACTTGTGGTCAACAGGCGAAACAACGCAAATGGTAACCATCCAGCAACCTGCAGGGTCAGGCATTTCGGAAGTTTGGGTTGAAGTTACCAATGAAAGCGGTTGTGTTAGTGCCGATACCACCAAGATTAATTTTGCCGCGCTGCCGGTTGTGAATCTTGGCAACGACACCGCCTTTTGTGCCCAGGATGGTTCATCGCTCACGCTGGATGCCGGCAATGAAGGCTCAACCTATTCATGGTCAACAGGAGACACCGACCAAACTTTTACGGTTGACACGTTAACCGTTGGGTATGGCTCGCACGATATCTCGGTGGAGGTAACCACGACCAATGGCTGTACTGCAAACGATATGGTTACGGTTGAATTGAAAAACTGTACCTCTATTGGTGAAAATAGCGCCGGGGTAAACTTCGCAGTATATCCAAACCCGAATCACGGTGCTTTTACATTGGAACTCAGCAGCAACAGCCCCGAAAAAGTAAATATTAAGATTATGAATATTGCCGGAGCCGTGGTTT
Source organism: Bacteroidales bacterium (assembly GCA_024762735.1). Classification (GTDB taxonomy): domain Bacteria; phylum Bacteroidota; class Bacteroidia; order Bacteroidales; family F082; genus B16-G9. Next base: position 1,259 of record JANTGU010000296.1, read on the forward strand.
TTGAGCAACACGACATAACTGTTAACGGGAGCACTAAACAGCAAATAAACCTGGCTAACTATGCCAAAGGTGCTTATTCTGTTTCGGTTATTGGCAATAACTATCAAATAAACAAAACGATTGTTATTCGATAGACGTTACCCATTTATTCCCTTAAAAAAGGCTGTTCAGGTATGAGCAGCCTTTTTTGTATTTTTACAAAATGAAACCTCCATGACTGCTTATAGACATACAGGAAATTGATTATCTGACCCCGTAGGGGTCGTATATTAATAGCCCGGGGTGAAACCCCGGGTATCAAGAAAAATCGAACCTGTTTTGGCACGATTTTTTTCGCGCAGCTTGAAAAAATCATGACAAAACATAATACGTAAACATTAAGTAAATTACATAATGATAAACAAATGAAAAAGTTATTAATAGCCCGTCACGCCAAATCATCATGGGATGATTTTACCATCGAAGATCATGAGCGGCCAATTTTGGAAAAGGGCAAACAGAAAAGTATAAAAGTTGCCACCGCGCTTAAGCAAAAAAAGATTCTCCCCGATTTAATCATCAGTAGCACGGCAAAACGAGCCAAAGAAACCGCCATCATATTGGCCACCGAATTGGGCTATCCTGTTGATAATATACGCTATGAAAAACGCCTTTATCATGCCGATGCCGACGATATTTTTGATGAACTTTTTGGCCTTGACGATTCCATTGATTCAGTGATGGTGGTAGGGCACAACCCAACCTTAACCGATCTGGTTAACCATTTTTCAAAAACCATGATCGACAACCTGCCCACCTCGGCCGTGGCAGCTGTTACCTTTAAAACCAACAAGTGGGAAAAAACAGGCTCCTCAAAGTTTACACTTAAATTTATTTTACGCCCCCGAGATCTTTAAAAGTACGTAACTAATCAGTGTTTATTCCCAGTAAAGTTGTTTAAAGTTGACAGATTTGAAGTTAATACATTTTAATGTATACTGTAAAATGTAGTTAAAAAAATAGCGTGTCATTCTGAGTAATAAGACTTCAAAAAACATGGAGCCCACAAAACGCGATGACAAAATCCTGTTTGTCCTCCGGGCTCCCCGATAATTATCGGGGCCGGAGGAGTGAAGATGGTTGTACTCCTATCCTCTCTACCCCGGGGTTTAGCCCGGGGTTATGCAAATGTTGAGATATTAGGTAATTTATTGAAAAACTACATCTTATAACATACTTGTCATTAGTAGCGTATTCGAAGAATGCATCACACTTCGACTACGCTCAGTGTGACAACCCCTGCCCGAATGGTAATATAACCAGAAACTACTTTTTGAACAATTATTCTAAATACTTTATTCAAATACATCACACTGATTAGTTACAAAAGTACAATTTGCATGCACAAAAGCTTTACTTTTGAAGTTGCATTTTAAATTTATTTATCCCGAAACACGACTACACCATGACCCTTGTACATAAACATATCAACCGCGAACTCTCATGGCTTCAGTTTAACGAGCGGGTACTGCAGGAAGCCATGGATCATTCGGTACCTATTATCGAGCGGCTTCGGTTCCTCGGTATTTTTTCAAACAATCGTGATGAGTTTTTCAGGGTTCGGGTGGCATCCATCCGGCGCATGATGCAGGTGGTACCGGGCAAAGAGGAGAAACTCGGCTTTAGTCCACGCAAACTGTTAAAAGAGATTCAACAAACGGTTGAGCAACAAGAAGAGCTGTTTACCAGCACTTTTAGAAAGGTGATGGCAGACCTGGAAAAGGAGCACATCTTTTTCAGGAACGAAAACGAACTGTCTCCGGTACAGGAGGCCTACGTGCAGCAATATTTTCAGGATAAAGTGCGCCCGCTGTTGTTCCCCATTATACTCAACAACCTTAGCAATCCCGATGCCTTGCGCGACAACTCCATCTACCTGGCACTATGGTTAAGAGACAGTACGGAGAAGGTTGACGAAGATTTTGCCCTGGTAAGAGTACCTTCCGACATCATATCCCGGTTTTTATTACTCCCTTGTGATAACAAAAAAAATCACCAGTTCATTATAATGCTTGATGATGTTATCCGCTTTGCCATGGGCGATATTTTTAAACCCTTCGGCTTTGATACTTTTGATGCCTATACCATTAAATTTACCCGCGATGCCGAACTGGACATCGACAACGATATTAAAAAAAGTTTTATCGAACTGATGGAGGAAAGCCTGAAAAAACGTAAAAAAGGCGTTCCCGTCAGGTTTGTTTACGACAATGAAATCCCCCCCCACCTGCTAAAAAAATTATTAAAAAAGCTTCGTATCTCTGATGGCGAC
>JANTGU010000297.1 GCA_024762735.1 Bacteroidales bacterium
CCTTACCCCTGCCAGGTTAACCTGGTAGCCGGGTAAAATCATGGTGCGGTTGTCCGAAGTTACCCCTTCCGTTTCAGCCGTAAATTGCTCCGTCCCTACTGTCAGCCCCACGCCTACGCCCGAATACATTTGAAAAAAGCCGTTATTCACATAGCGATACTGCAACTCTACAGCCCCCGAAATAAACTGTCGGTCCATCACTCCCTGCTTCTGTCCGAGGTAATACACTTCCGCCGAGCTGGTGCCATACCCCACGGTGCCGCCCCACATCAAGAACTCGTTAAGCGACACGAACCGGTAGGTTAAAAACAGGTTGCCGGGACTGCTGTAATTATCTCTTATATAACGGGTATCAGGCAGCTGGTCGTCTAATATCGCAGATTTAAAGGTGTAGAACCTGTCGGGAGTCAGCACCCCGTAACTCAACGAGAATTCGTGATGGTCGTAACTCTGGGCACGAAGGCCAATCCATGACGCAACAAGCAAAACCAGCAGTAGAATTTTTTTCATCTCTTTATAATTTCGTATTCTATTCTTTTATGTTTTGTCACAATTTTTGCTTTTGTGAGCAAAAATTCCGCCAAAACGACTTTTTACTTTTTTACTCCCGGGGTTAAAACCCCTGGCTATTAATATTCGACCCCTCCAGGGTCGGATAATCACTCACCTGTTTTTCTTTAAACCATCATGAATACATCATGATTTCAATAAGATTCGATGTAAACAAACATACAACATTCTTCGCACAAACCGTGCAAACATGTTGGCTTTATCTTTTAGACAACCCTCACGGTGTAAAGTTGTATTTTAAGTAACATTAAAATGTGATTTGGTCGTGTTCCACTTTAAATGATTTTCCGTCCATGGAGGAGTCGGCGCTAAAAGTAACCTTGTCAAATTTTTCCAACAACCGATTTTTGTTTTTTGACTGATACCCGATGGCATAATTTAGCTCACGAGGATGCACGTAAAAGGTAATCGATTTAGAAGCATTAGTTTTAATCTTCTCTAATTTATCGTACCAGATTTCGGTTAACACCAGCTCTTTAAACGAAGGATGAAAAGGGCCGTCCACAAGTTCATCACCGCTCAGCAATCCCTCGGAAGGGTGTAACCCGGTGCGAATAACTTTAACCCCGGCATCCTCGAACAGGAGCAACAGGTGTTTGGTCCACTCCACCGCTTCCTCCAGCGAAAGCGGCTTATACTTTCCGGTTTTATACCAATGATGCAACGCTGTATCTTTAATCACCACCGTGGGATAAATCCTGGTATTGGAAGCGCCCAGCGCAATGATGGTTTTGGCGGTGTGCAACGATTTTTCCAACGTGTCGCCCGGGAGGCCAATCATCATTTGAAGTCCCAAATCGAAACCCTGCTCCAATACCCTATGAGCTGACTCCATGGTCTGCTCCGGCGTATGCCCCCGGTACGACTGTTTTAAAACTTCATGGTCGAACGACTGGGCACCCAACTCGATGGTGGTAACGCGGTACTGCTTCAAAAGGTTCAACACCTCACCGTTAATATAGTCAGGCCGCGTTGAAAGCCGGATACCCTGTATGAGCCCGCGGTCGAGATAAGGCTTGGCAAGTTTTAGAAACTTTTCCTGCTCTTTCAAAGGCAGACCGGTAAAGCTGCCACCGAAAAATCCAATCTCCACATGGTTATCACCCTTGGGAAAAGTGGCTAAATGTTCGTTAACAGTTTTTATGATTTCCCCGGAATCGGGCACGGCAATATGCCCCGAAATTTTGCGTTGATTACAAAATGCACATTGAAACGGGCAGGCTAACTCGGGAATAAAAACGGGGATGTTAAAGTGTTTTTTCAATGTGAAAAGGTGTTTTGGCAAAAATGCCATTTTTTTGAATATTTTTGCAGGTTTAATTTAAGAATTTAGTAATAACGGTGAAAAACAGAGAGAAAATGAAAAAATCAGCAAACCTTATCAGCCGAATTATGATGCTTTCGCTGGTCGTGATGATTGTCATGGGCGGTGCCACCTCGTGTAAAAGCAAAAAGAAACTGGCAAGGGAAAAAGCAGAAGCTGAATACCAGGCCAAAGTAGCTCAGGCTAAAAAAGATTTAACAGCCATGTTAAACGATGAAACCAATTGGTCGTTGCCCGAAAAGCAGGAACGGCTTAAAACCATCAAATTGTACAACATCGATGACCAGGAAGTAAAAGATTTGATTGTAAAAGTGGAAGCCAAGCTGAAGGATGAACAGCGACAGGTAGAAGAAGAGCGATTGAAAAGAAAAGAGCAGGAGTTGACGGATCAGCAACGGCGAAAATACTCGCTGATTGTTTACACCCTGGCCGATATTGCCAAAGCCAAGAACTTTGACGAAGCCAACCGTCAAATAGAAGGTGCCCTAAACCTGTATGCTACTCCCGATGTTCCGGTGTTAATCATCATCAGCAAAAAAGACGGTTATTACGATTACGACCGGCCTACGACCATTTCAAAATTTATGAACTATTTAAAAGATACCAAAGAGTTTAAATACGACATAGAAACGGCCAAGTATAACGATGAAGGAAAAATTACGGAACTTGAATTAATCAAAAAATAAACAACATGAAGCGCGTAACTTATTTATTGATATTGGTTTTCGGATTGGGTATGTTTTCGCCCTTGATGGCGCAGGATAACCTGACCCCCGAACGCAAACAGGCCATCGACAGCCTGGCCCTGGAAAAGGTAAAAGATTTAAGCAAATATATCAGCATTATTGGCGACAAGGAAACTCCCTGGAGCGAGGCCAACCGTGTAATCGATCGTGCCGAAGAGCTGTTTATGCAAGGCAGCGAAATGGGCGTTTCGTCGTTGGTAAAACCCGAAATAAAATACTACCCCGTTCGGAAATATTTTGAACGGTTGATGCGCCTTAACTACAATAAGGTGGAAATTGAATGGTATAACATTGAATATGTAAGCGACCTGCAACGGCAACCCGATGGTACTTACGTGGGCGTTATTACCGTTTTCCAAAAGTTTAAAGGATACGACAAAGAGGGTCGCTTGATTTATCAGGATACCACCAAAAAAGACATCACCGTTTACGTGAAACGCAAAGAAACCCAAATTGGCGGTCGTCTTATCGGCTTTTGGGATGTGCTGCTGGGCGATATCAGGGTTAAAGAGACAACGCTGTAGTCTAACCGGCATAACTTTAAATAATCAGGCCTTTTAAAAAAGCCACTTTTAAACCTATGTTTAGAAGTGGCTTTTTTTGGTTAAGCAACTGTATAAAACAGACTCGCGGTCTTTTGAAGATGGCGGCCTGCCCCGGCCAGAATGACCTTGTCGGGCTGGCGTACTAAATGGTGCGATCGGGTGGGCTTCGACTACGCCAACCCTCGTGGCCTCGGGTTGCCTGCGCTACTAATGACAAGTATATTGTAAGTTATAGTATTTCCATAAAATAACTAATAACCCACATTCGTACACCCCCCGGGCTACTCCGATAGCTATCGGAGCGGGGGAGAGAGGATAAGAGTACAACCATCTTCTCTCCTCCGGGGTTCAGCCCGGAGGACAACCTGGTTTTTGTTATTGC
>JANTGU010000298.1 GCA_024762735.1 Bacteroidales bacterium
CAGTTGCCCGATAAAGAAGGACAGATGTACTTTGCCAACGAAGACAACCTCTATCTGATTCCCACGGCGGAGGTTCCTATCACCAATATCTACCGGGATGTAATTTTGAAAGAATCGGATTTTCCCATCAAGAATGTTGCCTATTCCAACTGTTTCAGACGCGAAGCGGGATCGTACGGTAAAGATGTCCGCGGGTTAAACAGATTGCATCAGTTTGACAAGGTGGAGATTGTTCAGATAGAACATCCCGACAACTCGTACGCCACGCTTGAAGCTATGAAAGAACATGTTGCCAACTTGCTGCGCAAACTGGAACTCCCCTTCAGAATTTTACGTTTATGCGGTGGTGACCTTAGCTTTACTTCAGCGCTGACCTTTGATTTCGAGACCTACTCGGGCGCTCAAAAAAAGTGGCTTGAGGTGAGTTCAGTATCTAACTTTGAAAGTTACCAGGCTAACCGTATGAAGTTGCGCTTTAAAGATAAAGACGGAAAAACACAGCTGGCACACACGCTCAATGGCAGCGCGCTGGCCTTGCCTCGTATAGTAGCCTCGCTGTTGGAAAACAATCAAACACCCGGGGGAATTAAAATACCCAAGGCGCTACAACGCTACACGGGATTTGAACTGATTAAATAGATGCTTTTGCCCATTACTCGCATCCATATCATTTTCGTATTTTTGATGGCAGCCATCCTGCTGTCAACCACCAGTGCATGGGCACAAAACAAGCCGGTTTCCATACAGCAGAACGGGTCTTCGTTGCAGCTTAAAACACCATCCAAGGAGAACCTGGCGCGATCGTACTACTACAGGGGCAACTACGAGAAAGCAGCGCAACTGTATGGCGACCTGTACAATAAGGAGAAGCGATACCTCTACTACACCTACTACTTTAACAGTCTGGTAAATATTAAGGAGTATAAGGAGGCAGAAAAGCTGTGTAAAAAGCAAATCAAGATTTCTTCGCACAACGTGCGATACGAAATTGACCTGGCTTACCTTTACTCGTTGCAAGGAGAGAGCAAAAAGGCTGATAAAATTGTTAACAGGCTGGTGAAGGATTTACCTGACAACAGGAACCTGGTCATCAACATTGCCAACAATTTGCAGGCGAAAGGTTTTGTTGATGCTGCTTTGGAAGTTTACGAAAAAGCCCGTAAAAACAACATTGGCAACTATCAGTATAACATGGAAATTGCTTCGGCCTACCGGTACACGGGCAACTACGACAAAATGTTTGATGCACTTATTAATCAACTTGATGAAAACCCCAACGACTTGAAGCGGGTAGAAAGCACCATTCAAAACATGCTGGTGATGGATGTTGACCATAACTTGTCGAAAACTTTTAAAGAAAAGATTTTAACCAGGGCACAAGCCGACCCCAACAATTTGCAGTATGCCGAGCTGTTGATGTGGTACTCGCTACAAACAAAAGATTTTACCATGGCTCTGCGGCAGGCAAAATCGATTGACAGACGATTTAGTGATGAAGAAGAGGTTGTTTATAAGGTGGGAAGCATCGCTTACTCCAACAACAACTACCCAATAGCTTCCGAAGCTTTTTACTATCTTATCAAAAAGAAGGGTGACAACCCTTACTATCTAGACAGCTACGATGGTTATTTTTCTTCCAGGGTAAAACTGGCAGAGGAAAACCCCGAAAGCAATGAAACCACGTGGTTGGAGTTGGAAAAGATTGGCACCCGTGCCCTCGAAAAACTGGGTGTCAATAGAGAAACCACCAATATTGTTAAAAACCTGGCTGACATCAAAGCTTTTAAGCTGGCTAAAACTACCGAGGCAACAGACCTGCTTAACAAGGCGCTTGCTGTTCCCATGCCGGAAAAAAGCAAAGCCGTTTTAAAAATAAAGCTTGCCGACATATTAGCCTTCTCCGGGCAATTCTGGGATGCCTCCCTACTCTATTCACAAGTGGAGCACTCGCTCAAAAACACTCCGTTGGCTTATGAAGCTAAATTCCGTAACGCCCGTGTTTTTTATTACAAGGGAGAATTTGAGTGGGCTAAAACACGCCTGGATATCCTAAAAGGAGCCACCTCCAAGTTTATTGCCAACGATGCGCTGGAGCTGTCGCTGTTTATTAAAGATATGCTTGAGGAAGACACCATCGGGCTAACGTTACGGTTGTTCGCTGCCTCCGACCAATATGCTTTTCAACAAAAATACGATTCTGCCCTTATTTTCTTATCTAAAGTACCCGGATCGGGAACTAACCCCACTTACAGTGAGTTTAAACTTTACAAAGAAGCATCCCTTTACGAAAAAATAAAAGACTACGCCACTGCCGACTCACTCTACACCGCGCTTTACAAACAGTTTCCGGAAAGTATCAAAGCCGATAATGCTTTATTTAATTGTGCCGAGATAAACAGAAAGTATCTTTCTAACCCTGAAAAAGCTTCTGAGCTCTATTTACAATTAATGAAAGATTACCCCGAAAGCATCTTCACCACGCCCTCACGTAATCTCTACCGGGAACTGAACGAGGAAAAATAGTATGTTCACATGATAAGTAATGCCTAACTTTGCCCTTGTTTTTAATGTTATCAGTTTTCAACTAATTACCCGTAATCACCATGGTTAGACCCAAAAAGCATCTTGGACAGCATTTTTTAACCGATAAAAACATTGCAGCCAACATTGCCGGTTGCCTTTCGGGCAATTATCCCGTGGTTTGCGAGTTGGGGCCCGGCACGGGGATTCTCACTTCGGCCTTGCTCGAGAGAGATGACATTACCAAGCTAATACTCATTGAAATTGACGATGAATCCGTGGCCTACCTGAACACCCATTTCAAAGATGACAGGTTAGAAATAACCGAAACCGATTTTTTAAAATACGATCTCTCGAAAATCAGCCAGCATCCGTTTGCATTGATTGGCAACTTCCCCTACAACATCTCCAGTCAGATATTTTTCAAGGCGCTGGAAAACCGTGATTTAGTTCCTGAAATAGCCGGCATGATTCAAAAAGAGGTAGCCGAGCGGATGACTGCATCGCCGGGAAACAAAACCTACGGCATTTTGAGTGTATTAATGCAAACCTGGTATGATATCGACTACTGTTTCACGGTAAACGAAAACGTCTTTTTTCCTCCTCCTAAAGTAAAGTCAGCGGTAATACACATGACAAGAAACAGCAGCACAAACCTGGAGTGTGACGATAAACTGTTCATCACCGTGGTTAAAACAGCTTTTAACCAACGGCGCAAGACCATGAGAAATTCGCTAAAGTCCTTGTTAAAGGAAGAAATTAAGTCTCATGCAATTTTTGACAAAAGGCCGGAGCAGCTATCGGTGCAGCAGTTTGTTGAGTTGACGAATTTGATTACAAAGGAATATTAGACAGTTTTTTGTTGTCTTTGTTTTTTCATTTCCTCAACCAATTCGCTGACTGTTTTTCCTTTATATATTTCTTCCTTCCATTCGGTATAGTCACCTGTACCGTTACTAAATTGAGACAAGAACCTTAACGTTTTGCTAATCCCAAGCTCTCTATAAAGAATGTTAAATACTTCTTTATTAATCTGAC
>JANTGU010000299.1 GCA_024762735.1 Bacteroidales bacterium
ATTTGGGCAGCGACAGCGAGACCCCGGAAGAATAGCCTCCCTTTTTCTCTTTCTTTAAAAACCTGAAATCTTCCTTTTAGAGGAGGTTATTTTAAGGGTTGTCTTATCGCAAGAAACATAGATAATATTGATCAACAAATCAATTTATTAGTTACATTTGCAATAAACATTCATGATATGAATTCACATACAATATCAATTGACTTTCCTTCTGATATTTTTTTGGCTTTGAATGAAACAGAAAGTGAAATAAAGCAGCATATAAAGATATTAATGGCTGTTCGTCTTTATAAATTGGAAAAACTTACCATTGGAAAAGCAGCGCAAGTTGCAGGACTTTCAAGATTACAATTCGAAACAATATTATCAGAGAATGAAGTTCCAATCTCAAATTTATCAATTGAAGATGTGACTGCTGACATGGAAAAATTAAAGTAGAATGAGAAACGGACTTGTTATTGTTGACTCTGGACCAATATTTTCACTAGCCGTTATTAATCAACTTGAAGTATTAAATTTCATATTTGATAGTATAATAATTCCCTTTGCAGTTTGGGAAGAAATAACTCGAAACAAAGCCACAGAACATTATGAGGTAATCTATTCTTTTTTTAAAGAAAAGACAAAGCAAATAACAGGGTTTAATGAATTATCATTCTTAATGGATTATGGTGAATCTGAATCGGTAATTTTGTATAATGAGTTACAGGCAGATTTTCTATTAATTGATGATAAAAAAGCCCGGCAGTTTGCTGAAAATTTAGGAATTAAGTGTATCGGAACAATAGGTTTGTTGTCAGTAGCAAAAGAAAAAAAAATTATTTCTGAATTAAGACCGTTATTCAAAGCATTTCTTCAGAACAAACGGTATTATTCAATCAAGTTATTGAATATTATACTTGAAAACCACAATGAGAAGAGAATAAGCTACAAGGCATAATACACGGTAAAAATAGTTGCTGCCCTTGGGGTCAGTAATGATTCTGAGGGTAAACCATTATACCCCATCATCCCCTATCATTTATATGATCCGGGCAGTGCTCGTACTAAAACAATCTTTTGTTGATAACTTCCCAAACTCGGCTCACGGGCAAAAAGAGAAATTTGTATTTTTGTGATAATCACATTACAAACTGTTATATAATTGAAGTTCAATGGGTAAGACTATCGCTATAACCAATCAAAAGGGAGGAGTTGGTAAAACAACCACCGCCATTAACCTGGCAGCAAGTCTGGCTGTGTTAGAATATAAAACCCTGCTAGTGGATGCCGACCCTCAGGCCAATGCCACTTCCGGCATCGGGTTTGACCCCAAAAATATTAAATCAAGCATTTACGAGTGCATTGTTGACGGGGTGGAAGCCGAGCATGTCATTCTTCAAACAGCCACCCCTAACCTCGATTTAATTCCTGCTCATATCGATTTGGTAGGAGCCGAAATCGAGATTATCAACATGCCCAACCGCGAAAAAATGATGCGCGATTCCATCGATGCTGTTAAGGATCAATACGACTTCGTTTTGATCGACTGTTCTCCGTCGTTGGGACTTCTTACGGTTAACGCCCTTACGGCTGCTGATTCGGTCATCATTCCGGTGCAGTGCGAATATTTCGCCCTGGAAGGGCTGGGCAAACTGCTCAACACCATTAAAATTGTACAATCGCAATTAAACTCCGAACTGGATATTGAAGGTATCCTGTTAACCATGTTCGATACCCGCTTGAGGTTGTCGCGGCAAGTGGTGCAAGAGGTTAAAACTCATTTTCAGCAGATGGTATTTGACACCATCATTAACCGAAATACAAAATTGGGAGAAGCCCCCAGCTTTGGAACCTCCATCATCATGCATGATGCCGACAGCACGGGCGCCATCAACTACCTGAACCTGGCCAGGGAGATTTTGCAGAAGAACAACCTCACGGTTTTGAAAAATAGCGAAAAAGAGATTAAGTCCAATGAGTAAAAAGAGAAACCCACAAGCGTTAGGAAGAGGCCTCGATGCCATTTTAAAAAGTCCTGAAACCGACATTACTGCCGGTGATATCTCGGGGAATTTTGTGGCAGGAGCCATTGCAGAAGTAGAAATTAGTAAAATTGAAGCCAACCCGTTTCAACCCCGAACCGATTTTGACGAGATGATGCTTCGTGAGCTTTCCGACTCCATAAAAGCCCAGGGAGTAATCCAGCCCGTCACCATTCGTAAGCTGGGATACGATAAATATCAGCTTATTGCGGGGGAACGCCGCTTTAGAGCTTCTAAAATGGCAGGCCTGAAAAAAATTCCTGCTTTTATCAGGGTGGCCAACGATGAGCAGATGCTCGAGATGGCACTGATTGAAAATGTACATCGTCAGGATTTAAATGCCATCGAGGTGGCCATCAGCTACCAACGCCTGATGGATGAACTGAACCTTACCCATGAGCAGCTATCGGAAAAAGTAGGAAAAAACCGGAGCACCATCACCAATTTCATCCGGCTGCTCAAATTACCCCCAACGGTTCAGGTTTCGCTGCGTGACGGACACATCTCCATGGGGCACGCCCGAGCCATGCTATCGCTGGAAGATGAAGCACGGCAGAACCGCGTGCTAAAAATGATTATCCAAAAAGGTCTTAGTGTTCGCCAGGTAGAAGCTTTGGTTCGCGAAATGACAAATCCAACAACAAAAACAAAAGAGGTCTCCTCCCACAAAATTCCCGAAAAGTACCGCCATATTCCCGACGAGCTAAGTCAAATGTACGGCACCAAGGTAAATTTCAAGCGTAACAATAACGGGGTGGGAAACTTCGTTATCAACTTCAAGAGTGATGACGAGCTGGAACGCATCCTTATGTTGTTAAAAAAATAACCCCTTATGTTTATCCACGGTAAAAGATTCATGCCGGCAGTATTAGCTGCTCTGCTTTTGCTTTGTGGATGGCTGATACCTTACAGCAGCGCGGCACAGAACAAAGCAGTAGATACGCTTTACATGGATCATTCACCAAAAAAAGCCAACTTATGGGCCATCATCCCCGGTGGCGGACAGATTTACAACAAGAAATACTGGAAACTCCCCATCGTTTATGCAGGTTTTGGCGTAATTGGCTACTTTGCCGTGGCCAACCGGTCCGAATACCTTAAGTATCATGATGCCTATATTTGCAGCGCTACGTTGGGAGATCAATGTGAAGACCCGCTGGCTCAAAAATACAGCACCGACGATTTAAAAACAATCCGCGACTATTATCGCCGCAACACCGAACTGTCGTTTATCGCGGGAGCTGCATGGTATATCCTGCAAATGCTGGATGCCGTTGTAGATGCTCATTTGTACTACTGGAACGTGAGCGAGAATTTATCGTTAAAGGTGGAACCGGCACTTTCCCCCGTTTACGGGATGCCTTCAAAATTACCTGAGGTTCAAGCGCCGGTCAATGGCATCAAGATAACGGTGAAATTTTAAATGAGAATATAACACGACAAAGCCACCTAAATTATTTATGAAAAGTTTAAAAATTGCGCTCTCGGGATACGGTAAAATGGGAAAAGAGGTTGAAAGCGCTGCCCTATC
>JANTGU010000300.1 GCA_024762735.1 Bacteroidales bacterium
TTATGAGGAGGCCATAGGTTACCATAAAAAGGCCATGAAAACATCCCGGGAACTGGGAGATGATTATAATTATCTGGTATCGCTGCTAAACCTTGGTCTCGACTATCGCTATTTGCATGACAACACGCGCTCCCTCGACTATTACCAAAAAGCACTGACAGAGAGCAGAAAACAGGGTAATAAAACGCTGGAATCGCATGCACTGGAGCGCATGAGCGCGCTGTATATAGAAATGAACAGTATCCAAACTGCCAAACCACTCCTCGTTAAGGCCCTCAACCTTGCCGCCGAAGCAGGCAACCAATTTGACATTGCATCATTTAGTAATTCCCTGGGATTGATTTACCTGAAAGAAAAAAAATATCACAAAGCCTTGTCGCTTTTTACCAAAGCACTCGCTTTGTCAAAGGAAATACAAGCGGCCGGTTTAGAAGTTGATGTTTACAAATCGCTGACAGCTTATTACTATTCTGTCAACAATCCGGAAAAGGCTTTTAAGTATCAGGAAATTTTCGACACCAGACGTGATTCGCTGTACAAAGCGGAAACCGACCTGAAAATTGCCAACCTTAAAAACAGGTTTGAACTTGACCTGAAAATGGATGAGTTAAAAAAGAAAGAGATTGAGCTCTCATCAGAAAAGGAGATAAGCCGGCAGCGACTAGCCATGTTGCTTGTGGTAGGAGGAGGCTTGGTGATTCTGCTGATGTTGATTATCTACATTTTGATGCTGTATCACAAAATCAAGCGAAAAAATTTAATCATCAAAGAGAACGAGGAAAAAGTCACCCGGCTATTGAAAAAAGAGAAAGAGCTGGGAAAACTTAAAACACAACTCATTTCAACGGTAAGCCACGAGTTTCGTACCCCCATGGCCATCATATCGTCCAACGTGCAGATACTGCGGAAATTTCAAAACAACATGGATGAAGCCATGAGTAACCAAACACTGAATTTTATTGAAAACAGCGTCGACAACATGACTACCATGCTTCACAACTTCGATGTGTTGGATCAAAAATCCATGCTGGAATTTAGCCCTAAAACGGTTAACCTGAGAGAACTTTTACACAGCATTACCAACGAGCTAAAAACCCTTCCAAACTACAACCAAAGAGTGGTGCTCAACGACAAACTCACCCGCGAAACGTTTTTGCTTGACCGCTCATTAATCACCCATATCGTTAGAAACCTGCTCATCAACGCCCTGAAGTTTTCGGGCAACAAGCCGGTAACATTGGTTTTTGGAAATACTACTGAGGTCGTTTTTATAGAGGTCATCGACAAAGGAATTGGTATTCCCGAGGGGGATATTGAAAAAATATTTGAGAATTTCCATCGTGGCAAAAACGCCGTCGATATAAAAGGCACCGGTGTAGGCATGGCAGTGGTAAAGCGCTGCGTTGACCTGCACCATGGAGCGATTGTGGTTAACAGTAAAATTAATGATGGTACAGCAATCAAAGTGACGCTGCCAATCCGTTCAGATTGATAGTTAACGGAATAAAACAGAAAAAAAATTAAAACATTCATGATAGTGTAAAAACATCACAGATTTAACATACCCATGAAAATATTAATCATAGAAGATGACCTCGACATGGCAGGCACCATCACTAACTTTTTTAAGTTAAATGGACATGAAGCCCATCATGCCGAAAATGGCGCAGTGGGCATCCAGATGGCGTTTGGTTTGTTGCCCGATGCCATTATTTGCGACATCAACATACCCGTGGTTGACGGCTACCAGGTTTACAACATTCTTAGCGAAACAACTTCTACGCAAAGCATACCCTTTCTGTTTCTTACGGCCAAGACGTCATTAAGCGACATCCGGCAAGGAATGAACCTGGGAGCAGATGATTACATTACCAAGCCTTTCGACTTTGATGACCTGCTGAATTCGGTGACCAAAAGAGTTGAAAAAGGTGAGAGAACAAGGAAGGCCCATGATCAAAAGTTTCACAACCTATTAAACAACAGCCCTTACGGAACATTTGTTTATCAGCAAAACAGATTTGTTATTGTCAACCAAAACCTGGCCGGTACTTTTGGTTATAGCCAGGTGCAGATGCAAACCATGTCGTTTAAAAAATTGGTTTCCGACAACGAACAAGCCATGGTTATGGATGCTTTGTCAGACTGCCTAACCCACAAGAAAAAAGAGTTCTCAGTAGAGTTTACCGGCACCACCCGTTTTGGCAAACAAATTAAGCTTCACTTAAAAGGAGGATATGCTTTGTACCATGGCAACGACTGTATCGTGGGGACTTTGATCAATTTAAGTAGCAATTCCTATAAAATTAAGGATGTTTCACTTAGCAGTTCCGATTTAAGGGAGCTGGGTAAAGCCATCGAGCTGTTCTCGTCAGATTATGATGTTATTTCCAAAGACCTTATTAAAAAACTCTCCGGAATTTTTACCGAAGAAAATAATCAGGAACCATCAGTACCGGTTGAATTATCAAGCCGCGAGCAAGAGGTCTTATCAGAAATCTGCCATGGCAAAAACACCAACGAAATTGCCGAATCGTTGTTTATTAGCGACCGAACGGTTGAAAAGCATCGTGCTGCCATCATTCAAAAAACCAACTCGAAAAACATGATTGAAGCGGTTATTTTCGCCATCAAAAACAAAATGGTTGAGATTTAGGCTTTTGTCCTAAGCTGACTTCTAAAACAAAACCCAGCACCCTCCCTCAATCGTTCCTGCCGCGGAAGGAGGTTAGATTTTTCTTCAGCAAAAAGATACTTGCTGAGCGAAGTCGACACATCTACCAAGTCTTAATGGTTTCTGTCCCCAAAAGGCATCCTTCCAATAGGGGCAGAATGATGCTTAGGAGATCTCTCAGTCGTACCTCCTTACTAATGACAAGTATATTGTAAGTTGTAGTATTTCAAGAAAATATCTAAACACTAAACATTCGTTCAACCCCGGGCTAAACCCCGGGGTAGAGAGGATAAGAGTACAACCATCTTCACTCCTCCAGCCCCGTATGGGTATCGGGGAGCCCGGAGGAAAATCAGATTATTGTCATTGCTTTTTTTGGGCTCCATGTTTTTTGGAGTCTTAGGACTCGAGAGGACGTTGGGGCTGGCTTGAGAACCGCCGTCATGTCGACCTTGTGGAGGCCTGCCCGAATGTGGCTAGACGGGCATCTCCTGTGCCTCAATGCCTTACTTCTTCAAAAGGTATTTTTACATTTGGACCAGCGGGCTCTTCGAAAGGCAAAGAGACTTGGTGCCGAGGGAGATTTCAGCTGTGTCTCTGTCGGGAGGAAGGCATGGATTATGCAAAAGCAATTGACGGAGTTGTCACCCATACAAAGCCAACTACGAGCAGCAACTTCAGATAAACGAATTGAAAGAGACCATTAAAAAGCAGAACGAAAAAATTGAAGCGCTGCTAAAAATGGTGTCAGATAACAAATAACCGAAGGTAGGAAATTTGGTTTTCAAAGCCTGCTCTGTATTTCAGAGCGGGCTTTTGATTTAAGAGTTATTTTTAAAAAAGGTTACTTCTTCCCGCCAAACGCTTTGA
>JANTGU010000301.1 GCA_024762735.1 Bacteroidales bacterium
GCTCTGCCCGATGCCTGCTGTCCGGCATGGCTCCATGCATCAAAATAGTGTTTCGCCAGCTTGTTCCACAACAACCGTTTGGTAATGGCTTCGGCCTCTTTTTTCGTCTCCTCGTTGTTGCCTGCAGTAAGATGATGCAACAGCGCTACTTTCAGGTCGTTGATGGCCACTGCATCTTTGCCCTCTTCGCGGTGTATTACCGTTACCGCGTTGTGTTTTACTTTGTAGTGCTTGGTAACCCAATCGCCAAAACCGGCAAACGACGTGGTGATAGTGGGAACCTTAAAGGCGATGCTTTCCATGGGAGTGTATCCCCAGGGTTCGTAGTAGGATGGAAAGACCGACAGGTCGAAACCCATGAGGAAGTCGTAATAGGAGCAATTGGCTACGCCATCTTTTCCGTCGAGGTAGGCAGGCAAAAAGATGAGCGTTACCTTGTCGTCAGCCGTGTTGTTTAACCCGTTGCGCATGGCCTCTTGTAACGTAGGGTCATCTTGAGGGTTCCACAGGTAGTGTGTCAGGTATTTTGATGCTCCCTCGGCTTTTTCACCGGTAGTGAAAGCACGGTTTACCTCGCTATGGCCGGCTGGAACAGCCACAAATGCAACAATATCCTTGTCAGTTTCATTGCCTTTGTTGATCTCGCCCAGCGTTTTGATAAACAAGTCTATGCCTTTGTTACGAAACTCGTATCGGCCACTGTTGATGGTGAGAAAAGTGTCTTCGGCAAAAGTTTTCCCGGTAAGCTTTGATGCTATTTCCAGTGCTTTTTTCCTGGCCTGGGCACGTTTCTTAGCATAGTCTTTTCCTTTGGGGATAAAGTACTCGTCAAACCCGTTGATGGTAATCTGATCGGGTTTTTTATGGTAGAACTGTTTGCATTCGAGTGCCGTGATGTTGCTTACAGTAGTGAATGAATCAGCTTGTTGGGCAGCGATGGTTTCCAATGAGTTTTTGCTGCGCACATTAAACCTTTCGGCCATTTTAACAGGGTCGTAGCTTTTGAGGTTTTCGTAAAGCGGATACCCGTTCCCGGCAATAGAACGGCCTAATACAGTAGCGTGGGTAGTAAAAACAGTTCCAATTCCGGGCGCTGATTGTTGAAGGTAGAGAATACCTGTGGCGGTCATCCATTCGTGAAAATGGGCTACTGTTGACAGTTCGTTGTTGCCTATGAAATGAGACAGGCTTTCGACTACCTGCCCGGCGGCATAGCCGAACATGGCCGACTCGATATAGTCCCACTGGCCGTGAAGGGAGTCGAGTTTAAAATCTTCCCAGAGTTTGGTAAATATCTCATCTTTTTTGCTGAACAGGGGTGTGAAGTCAACCAGCACCACGATGGGTTTTCCTGCAATGTTCCATCGCCCTGTTCTTACTTTCAGGCCTTCATTCCATGCAGCAGCTTTCCAGTCGCTTAACAGCTCAGGTTCTTCAATAAAGTCTGGATTGGGTGTGGTCTCTTTCCAAACGTCGGGACCAATAAGGATATAGTTGTCATGGTATTTTTCCTGGATAACTTTTGCTTTGGAGGCCAATACGGTGTAGATGCCGCCAATTTTGTTGCAAATTTCCCAGCTTGTTTCAAAAATAAGATCCGGTTTCATATGTTTTAATTTTGTATTTCATTCTTTTATGTTTTGTCATGATTTTTTCATGCTGTCCTTCGACGAGCTCAGGGCTAACGCGAAAAAAATCGTGCCAAAACGGATTCAGTTTTTCTTTATACCCGGGGTTGCACCCCGGGCTATTAATATTCGACCCTTACAGGGTCGGACAATCATTTCCCTGCCTGCCCATACCAGAATGACCTTGCTGGGCTAGCCTGCCCAAACGATGTTCAGTCGGGCGGACGTATCGAACAGTACCTGCCCGAATATGGTCATGCGGGCGTTCGGGCGGGTGTGTTATTAGACCGTCATGGAGGTTTCATGTGGTTTAATTTTTATTGTTTCGTTTCAACTTGCATTCCCTCAGATAGGCTTGTTAAATTTTATCTGAAAGGGGATAGTAATCTTTCTAATACTTTCAGCATAAATGTGAATGTTGTTACCAATTACGCAAAACCCGGGCATGCAAACCATGTCCGGGAAATTGCAGGTACTATTTAAGTGATGTCTATTTCCTAAAAAGCTCTTTTAGTTTGTCTTCAACGGCTTTTTGGTACTTTTTAATGTCAGCCTTTTTGATGGTTTTTAAATCCTTTTGCAACTCATCATAAGTTTTACGTGCTTTTTTGTTGAGGTTAGGAATGACCTTATCTTTAACCTCGGTGCCGGCATCTTTAAGGGCGATGGTCAGCTCGTTAATGTCAACCTCTTTAATCAGTTTTTTAATGGCGGCATTCGACATGTCTTTAAGGTCGTCAATTTTGATGTTCTTACTCTGGTTGATGGTTTCTTTTATCTTCTTTTTTGATGTTTTAATCTTTTTTCTGGCCACATCTTCCATCTCATCCATCAGCTTGCCAGCCATCTCTTTAAGGTCGTTCATCTCTTCTTTAGGTGATCCGCAAGTGTTCTCGACACGGAGAATGAAATCGGACAGTACGTTCATGAAGTTGATAAAGGCTTCATAGGGTGTGCCGTAAGGGTTGAAATATTTGTGAACATCGCCATCCGAAAACCACTTGGTACACATGTAGTAAAAGTGGTCGGAGGTCTGGAGCAACAACCAGTCGCGCTGAATTTGTTCATCCTGGCAGTTTTTAATCTTATGCTCAAGGTCGTACAACTTATCAAAGGCCTCATCCTGCAGGGCGTTACCCAGCCAGGCTGTCAGGTCACGCTCTTCATCAGCCCAGGAAATAGCAACGGGAACGTGAATGGGACCCACGGGCTGCAAGGCTTCGGATACTTCGGAGGGCGTGTTAAAAGTGTAGTTGGAGTGCGAGAAAACTCTTCCGGGCAGCGCTCTCATAAAGTCGAAAATGCCGGTTTCTTCCCACTGGTGTTCTCCGAAAGTTTCGTAGTCCATAAAAAGGTTTACCACTTCCTCTTTCTGGTCGATGTTGTTGAGCCAGTCCACAAACTTTTCAGAGGTTAAAGGCCACTCGCCCCAACTTTGCTGCGAAAACCGGAAGGCGATATCGTCGCTTAGCTGGAAGTTTTTGAGCAACAATTTTAACTTGGGATTGATGGCGTTGGTGTAGGCATAGTTAGGGCTTCTCCATCCCAACACGTGCTTGGCACCTTCGGTAAGCATGGTTTTGTATCCCATGTCGGCCACCATGGCACCAATTTCGTCGGAGTAAATAAGCTCGGTATTTCTAAAGGTGGTTGGCTCCACACCGAAGTACTGTTTGATTTTGTCCGACTGGATTTTAACCTGCTTTTCAAACTCTTCTTTGCTTTTTAGGGCAGACAGCGAGTGAGAATAGGTTTCAGCCAAAAATTCAACATTACCGGTATCAGCCAGTCGCTTGAAACTCTCCAGTACATCGGGAGCATACTCGGCAAATTGATCAAGCGCCACACCCGAAATGGAAAAGCTGACCTTGAAGGCAGACCCATATTCGTTAATCAGGTCAAGCAGCAAA
>JANTGU010000302.1 GCA_024762735.1 Bacteroidales bacterium
AGTCCGGTTTTTCAGGTGATATGGCAATTACCTTGGCCCCGGTAGCTTCAATCATGGCGAGACTATCCTGGATGGAACCCAGATGCTTGTTGCATACCGGACACCAGAAACCACGATAAAAGATTAAGACCACCGGTTTTTGATGGATGGCTTTTTCAAGATTAAAACTATTGCTGTCGGCATCCATGGCAGTGAACAGCGGGGCCTTAGCTCCCACGGGTAGCCCATGGGCTTCTTTGATACTACGCCCGGTTTGACTTTTCGCGGCTGAAAAAAAGATTAACAGGATGAGGGTAAAGGCTAATTTTTTCATTTGTTTATTTTTTATTGCTACACTACTATTGAATTAGTGTCAGAAATTGTGAATCCTTACAAGGGGCGGACATCGCGAAATAGGTATTCCGGGAAAAAAGTGTATCTTTGCACCATTCTAAATAAGAATATTCCCACCATTTGCTTTTCGTGATTCAATGAAAAGCATTTTCACAAACTAAATATCGCGATTAATGCAATTTAAAGATTTAAAAATTATTGAGCCTATATTGAGGGCTCTTCAAGAAAATCAATATGTTACTCCAACACCCATTCAGCAACAAACCATACCCCTTATTTTAAATAGAAGAGATGTTTTGGGAAGTGCCCAAACAGGCACGGGTAAAACAGCCGCTTTTGCGGTTCCCATCCTTCAACACTTGTACAATGATAAGCATAAAAATACCGGTCGTCGTAAAATCAGATCGCTTATTGTGACACCCACCCGCGAACTTGCTATTCAAATAGACGAGAGTTTCTCGAGTTACGGAAGATACACCGGGTTGAAAAATACCGTTGTTTTTGGAGGCGTAAACCAGGGGCCTCAAACCACCCTTCTAAACCGGGGTGTAGATATTCTGACCGCCACGCCGGGTCGTTTGCTCGACCTTATGGACCAGGGGTTTATCAGCTTACGCGATATCGAATATTTCGTGTTGGATGAAGCAGATCGAATGCTTGACATGGGCTTTATCAATGATATCAAAAAGATTATTGCCAAACTACCGGTCAAACGCCAGTCACTCTATTTTTCGGCCACCATGCCCGATAGTATTGTCCAGCTTTCCAAAAAGATTCTGAATAATCCGGTTAAAGTTGACGTAAGTCCTGTTTCTTCCGCGGCAGAAACGATACAGCAATATCTTTACTATACCAACCGGTCTGATAAAAACAGCTTGCTCATCGAAATATTGCAGGATGAAAACATCGATCAGGTTTTAATCTTTTCCAGAACCAAACATGGAGCCGATCGTATTGCCCGTAACCTGAAAAAGAAGAAAATTTCTGCAGAAGCCATTCATGGTGATAAATCTCAAAACCAACGTCAAAGAGCCTTGTCGATGTTTAAAGACCGGAAAATAAGGGTGCTGGTTGCCACCGATATTGCCGCACGGGGTATCGATATTGACAAATTGAGATTTGTAATTAACTTTGATGTTCCCAACATTGCCGAAACCTATGTGCACCGCATTGGCCGTTCGGGAAGAGCAGGGGAAGAAGGGGTTAGCATCTCCATCTGCGAACCGGAAGAGAATGTTTATATCAAAGAGATAGAAAAGTTAATAGACCGTGAGATCGAGGTTGTGGACGATAATCCATATCCTCAGACTGATAAGCCCATGACCCAAGCTGAAAAGAAAGAGTGGGAGAAAGAGAAACAACGCAGGAAACAAGAGTTTTTTGCTAACCGAAAGCCCAGGCAGGGAAGATACAATAGGAAGTAAGGCTTGTATTTCTGCATCCGGATTGCAAATCCGGATGAGCTCAAATAAAAGCTGGTCGGGATTTGTAATCCCGACCCTTGCAAATTATTTAATCAGGTTTACCGTACCTTTTACGGTTCTTTCGCCCGGGTGCAGCACGCCTGTGTATTTGTAAAAGATGCTCCAAACGTAGGTGCCGTGTTCCACTGGGTCGCCGTTGATTGTGCCATCCCATCCTTCACCGCTATCGGAAGTTTCAAAAATCATTTTACCCCACCGGTCAAATATTTTCATCGAGTAAGCAGCTGCCGGACATTGCAATACCGGTTTAAAATCGTCGTTTAATCCGTCGCCGTTGGGCGTAAAAGCATTGGGCGCCACCAAAAAGCATTCTAAATCCTCGGGTGGAAAATAGATGGTAACCTTGATGGAATCTTCCTTGCTGCCACACAGGTTGGAAACTGTCACCGAGTAGGTTCCTGAATCAGATACCACATATATCGAGTCGGTGGTGCCATCCTGCCATACATAAGAGGCATTTGGCGTTCCGGTGGCGTCGAGGGTTAGGGTTTGTCCATCTAATATAGAGGTGTCATTACCCAAATTAACAATTGGCAACAAGGTGACTGATAGCCGTGTTAAAACCGTGCTGTCACATCCTTTGATGGTAACCAGGTAGTCGAGATAATTGCCTGCTGATTGCTGGTAATCACCCCCGGCATAGATGCTGTCACCTTCACAAATTAAGGTGTCCCATTGAACCTCGTAGGTTTCGTTAACAGCAAGATCCAAACGATGTATGCTGTCGCACCCTCCCGATGATTGAGCGGTATCCATGTAAACCCCTTCGCTTTTTTGCCAGTCGCCGGCAGCATATACCGAGTCTCCCTGGCAAATCTGAACGCTGTCCTGAACATTAATTACGTCCGAAACGGTTAGATTGGTAACGGCCACACTATCGCAGCCCCATATCGAAATGAGGGTATCGTAAAAGGTTCCCGATTGCGTTTGCCATGCCCCTTCAAGAAAAGCGGAGTCGCCCTCGCAAATGCCCATGGGATTTTGTGTTTCAATGGCATCGTACACCGTTAAATCGGTCATTAATACACTATCGCAACCGGCCACTGTTGTGAGGGAATCGTAGTAAATACCCGTGGTTTTTTGATAAGCACCCCCCACGAACAGCGAGTCACCAAAACAGATTCCCATCTGTGAGGGGATATAAAAAGTGTCGTTTACCAGGAGGTTGGTTCTGATTACGCTGTCGCAGCCAATGTAGTTTAAGAGGCTGTCGTAGTAAATGCCCGTGGTTTTTCTGTATTCGCCACCGGCAAAAATACTGTCGCCTGCACAAAAAATTGTGTCAATGGGTAGGAAGTAAGAGGGGAGTACGGTAACATCCACCGTGTCGGTAATGTAGCAGGTTCCGTTGGTAGCCTTCACATAATAGAGACCCGTGGTGTCAGCCGGAAAGGTGTGGGTGGTATCGCCACTTTGCCATAAATAAGTCTCTGCATCGGTACCGGCATCCAGCAAAAGCGTGTCGCCGGAACAAAAGGTCGTGTCGTTACCTAAGTCTACCGTGGGCTTGGGAGAAATCCTAACCAAATGGGTAACGGTTCCTTCCACGCCACTAATCCAAACGGTTAGTTTAACAAAGTAAAAACCTACTGAAGAGAACAGGTGTTTTGGGTCAGGATCGGTAGAGGTGTTGTTGGAAGCGCCCGAGGCGGCATCGCCGAAGTCCCAGATAAGCGAGTCAGGTTCCGATGAGCTGTTTTCGTG
>JANTGU010000303.1 GCA_024762735.1 Bacteroidales bacterium
AAAAGAGGCTGCTCAAAACTTTTTGAACAGCCTCTTTTTTTAAAATAGCATTCATTCCAATAAGGTTTTACATAACTTTGTTTTCAGGATAGAGACATTCATATAGTGTTAAATTTAAAATCTTCAATCGCTATACTGAAATCTTTTTGAGCCTCCCACGGGACTCGAACCCGCGACCTGCTCATTACGAGTGAGCTGCTCTACCAGCTGAGCTAAGGAGGCTTTTAAAACGCGGCTGCAAAGATAGCTGTTTTGAATTATTCAGCAAATAAATATAAAAGATGTTTGGTGGTTACTATGCGTTTTCCAGCAGGTCATCTATTCTGCTTTCCAAAGCCTGCCCGTTGTTTTGCATTTTGAGGCCATGATAAGCTTCTGCTTGTGTCAGTGCTTTTCGCAAATCGAACTCTTTTTGGTTTTGAAAATAATAAAGCCCTTTTTGCTTTAGCGATTCCGCCAGGAACTCCTGCTCGGTCTGACCGGGAGTAGGAATAAAGATGGCACGCTTTCCAAACCAAACCAAATCCATTAGGCTGGAGTATCCTGGACGGCAAATAATAGTTTTGGCCTGCAGTATCATACCGGCAAACTGCTCATCAGGAAGGTGCGAGAAAATTTCAATATTTCCCATTTTAATATGGTGGATCTCCTCAGGGCGGCCTTGCAGGATAACAGTATCCAACCCCGACTGAAACGCCTGGTCTTTAAGCTTTATTTCTAAAATGGTTCGCTGAGGCTCGGGACCCGAAAGCAAAATCAATATATCCGGGTCACGCTCAGGTAGCTGAGGTATAACGTACTGAAACCTGGTTAAGGAGCCTATAAAATGATAATTTCTTAAAGGAAAATGATCGATATGTGAAAGCGCCCCCGAAAGATTGTCGTCACCGGCCACATCAGGAATCCAAAGCTCATCATGTTTCCTGATATAGCTGTATATCATCTGACGCAAGGCGGGCCTGGCCACCTTGCCATACCTGGGGGTTTGAATATTAAGCTGATGGGTAATAAAAACTGTTTTTGCCTTTTCAGACCAAAGCTCGTACCTGTTGTCAGAAATTACCAAATCAATCTTTTTGTCATCGATAAGGGTTTCCAGAAACAGGTGTGCTTTATCAGCCTGCTTTTTCATTTCGGGCATTTCTGAAAGCATCTTTAAAACCATGGCTCCTTTCACAGGATATTTGGGCGCATAGCCCGGGAATTTAATCACCTCCAATTCGGGATAACGCTGTTTCAGGAATTCCAGCGGACGGTTGTCGGCGCCCAACAGCAGCCTGACATTTTTCCTTCTTTTAAGTGCTTCAATAACCGGAACCATGCGGGTAGCATGCCCTAAACCCCAATCCATAGGGCAAACCAATATGGTTTTTTTGTGTTCCATTGACTATACAAAACTAATAAAATAGTAATGGAAGCACCCAAAATTTTTTTTTCAATATAGTTTCTCCAAATCGTTATTCGAAAGTGAATCGCGAGGTACGATTTAACCACAACTATCATCCAATCACACCCGACGGCAGGAAAGCAAATAACCCTTGAATGACGGCGAAGCTAAATGACAGCGACCGAAGGGAGCTAATTACGCGAGCCTCCCGGCGAGCAACTTATCCCTCTCTTAACATTTTCTTTTTCTTAATCCTGGCACCCACCCATTGTCCGCCAAAGAATCCTAAAATCATAAACGGGTAGGTATAGAGTTGAAATCCCATTCCGAATAAATAGCGGTAAGCCACCACCATTGGGATGGGGAGGTGGACAAATAAAAACCACTGCCACGAAAATTTTTTGACTCCCTGGCGCCAAAAGCCAAAAGGAATATTGGTTACAAAAGTTGCCAGCACGGCAAAAGTTAAAGCTAAATATTCATTCATAATTACATTTCTTTGTAAGTGACATCGTTTTTAAAAACGCGTCGCAGCCATATGGGTAGTATGATGGCTCCAATAAACAGATAAGGGTAATAACTTATAAGTCGCCACAATATCGCCAAGGGCGCATACCAGGAAGCATCAGGAATAAAATCACCCAAAAAGTTGGAAAAAATAAATTCGGCTATACCGCTTCCCCCGGGGGTAGGACTAACCAAAAGAATGATCCACATGGTAAGCTGTCTGCCATAAATTAACAAGTGATCAGAAAAAGAGTAAGCTCCTTCAAAAAATGCCATCAACATAAAATTAACCACCCAGTATCTTCCTCCCCACGAAAATGCCGTGGCGGTCATGCTTTTAAACCAGTAGGAGAAGGGCTTTTTCTTAATCCGCTTTGAAGTATATATTAGCTGATTGGCTGACCTTCGGGCACGCATCCGCCACTTTTTTAAAATGGGAAACAGGAAAACCCACGAAATAAACGACTTAAAAAGATAGGGATTAATAAACAACGCATAAGCAAGAAACAGGGTGTAAACAAACAGGGCAATGTACCCGGCAAAAAAGGCCCATCTTATTTCAGCAATATTAACTGCATCGGGCGGAAAAATATTATTCCCAAACAAAAGATAAACAAAGGGTACCGACAAAATAAAAAACAACTCATCCAAAAAAATGGCTGTTAAAATGACTGCCGTGCTTTTACCGCTCCCCACTCCCTCCTTGTATAAAAAGAAAATAGCAGGTCCCGTGCCCCCCACTACCGAGGGTGAAATGGCTGAACTGAATTCCCAAAGCATGATAACGTTAAATGCCTGTTTCCAGCTAATCCGATAGTCGGTAAGCACTAAGATACGGTACATGTACGCAATATCCCTCAGGAACATCATCAAAACAGCAATCAACAGAAAAAGCAGCGTGTGCCACGTAAAGGTAACAAAAGAGAAAGTTTCCGGATTGAAATTCCTCGACAAAAGCCACCCGCTAACGGCTAAGCCAATGAGTATCGGCCAAACGATTTTTCGGGTATTTAAGCTTTTTACAATTTTGTCCACAAGATTATTCCTATTTACGGGCAAAGATAAAAACAGTTAAATTAAGCAAATGTGAAATTATCATAAACGGCCATATTGGCAGTCTATTAAAATAAATTAAGCCATATAGTCAGAATTAGGCATGATTAGGGTCGAATTTCAGCGATGGTACATCATTTGAAAAGCGGATAACGAAACAATAAAAAAACAAATGTTTAACAAAAAATAATAAAGGAGGACCAAGTTATGGCACTAGTAAGATTTAATCAGTATCCGGCTTTAACCGATTTGTTTGAAAGTCTGGAAAAAAATTTCTTCAACAACGAAGAAAAATTTGAAGGAACCGTTCCGGCAGTCAACATTAAAGAAGACAACGACAAATACACGTTGGAAATGGCTGCACCGGGAATGAAGAAAAACGATTTTCATATCAATCTTGAAAAAGATGTGTTAACCATTTCGTCAGAGCAAAAAGAAGAGAAAGAAGAGAAGAAAGACAATTTTGCAAGACGTGAGTTCTATTACAACTCCTTCAGCCGTTCGTTCAGCTTGCCTGAAACCATTGATGTGGAAAACATCAAGGCTGATTACAAAAATGGTATCTTAA
>JANTGU010000304.1 GCA_024762735.1 Bacteroidales bacterium
TGAAGAGATGCACACCTTACTAAATCTTTTCGATAAATTTGTAAAAATTGCCCCGTTCAATATTAAAGAAGCCCGTCGCAGGGTAGCCGATAAATTAATCGAAGACAATTACTACAACTTTTAAACTTTAAACCTATAACCATGAACTACATCCTGTTCGATAGTTTTGAACGCAATAAATTACTTCCTTTTGTTTATACCCGCCCTGTGGCCGATATTAGGGTAGGGATACTTACCATCAGGGAGAAGTGGGAAAAACTCTTGAACGAAAAAACCTCCACCCTTACCGAGGACTATCTCGGCAAAAAGTATCCGCTTGTAAAAGCCGACGAGAATATTCTGATAAACGGGTCGGTATTACCAACACAGGAGCTGGCTTCTATGGTCATGAAGCTGAAAAAGGGTGAAACGCTGGCCAAAGGTGACTTTGTAATTGCCATGTGGCTGGGATCCGACGATGTAGAAAAGGTAAATGACTCTGAGTCGATTACCACTATTCAAACCACGTTGGAGTTTTTGCAGGTTCAAAATAACTGGGACATATTCAGCCTGAATGAACAGGCTCTTTTGGCAGATTTTGAACTTCTCACAAAAAACAGGAAATCACAGCCTGTTAGCAAGACCAATTTCATCACGGGTAACCCCGATTTAATATTTCTTGAAGAGGGAGCCAACGTAGAATATGCCTTTCTTAACACCACCAATGGACCCATATATATTGGAAAATATGCCGAGGTAATGGAAGGCGCGAAAATTAGAGGCCCTTTTGCCCTGTGTGAGCATAGCGTGGTAAAAATGGATGCGAAAATCTACGGTGCCACAACCATTGGTCCACACAGTAAAATGGGAGGTGAAATTAACAATGTAGTGGTGTTTGGTTACAGCAACAAAGCCCACGATGGATTTATGGGCAACAGCGTGATGGGCGAGTGGTGTAATATTGGTGCCGATTCTAACACATCTAACCTAAAAAACACCTACGACTTTGTCCGTTTATGGTCGTACGATGAAGAGTCGTTTGTGAACACGGGTCTGCAATTTTGTGGCCTGATGCTGGGCGATCACTCAAAGTGTGGTATCAACACCATGTTCAATACAGGTACGGTCATAGGCGTTTCGGCTAATATTTTTGGTGCCGGCTACCAACGCAATTTCATTCCCAGTTTTAGCTGGGGTGGTACGCGAGGACTACAAACCTATAAACTCAACCAGGCATTTAAGGTTGCTGAAGCGGTCATGAAACGGCGAGGCATCACTTTTACGCAAACCGACAGGGATATTCTTACCCACATCTTTAATGAAACAAGTGGCAAACGTTTTAGATAATTCGCTTGTTTGGCACACAAATTGACTTGTTACAACCTGTTGTAACAATTATTTATTTTATTCAACGCAATCTTCTGAACCTTATAAGGTTCGCCATGCAGGGTTGTGTTGAATGTTTTTTTATACTGACAAATTGACGTGAAATATGAGTGAAATACTTTTTTCAGATATGATAGATGGCGATACCGAATTTTTTCCTCTGCTTTCTGCCGAGGATGAGGAGATCATGAACGAAGAGGGAATTCCTGAGGAGCTTCCCATATTGCCTTTACGAAACACGGTTCTTTTCCCGGGGGTGGTGATACCTATTACCGTAGGGCGTGATAAATCCATCAAATTAATTCGTGATGCGTATGCAGGCGATAAAACCATCGGTGTGGTGGCCCAAAAAGATCCGGAGATTGAAGAGCCCGTGGAAAAGGATTTGCACAAGGTGGGAACAGTAGCACGCATTATTAAAATCCTGCAAATGCCCGACGGCAATACCACCGCCATTATCCAGGGTAAAAAAAGATTTCAGATTGATAGCATTACACAACTCGATCCCTATATTAAAGCTGCTGTAAGCAATTACGAACCCACGCAGAAAAATCCAAAGACCAAGGACTTTGAAGCCTTGATTGACTCGGTAAAAGATATTGCTATTCAAATTGTTGACAAATCACCTAACATTCCTTCAGAAAGTGCTTTCGCGCTGAAAAATATTGAAAGTCCCGGTTTCCTGGTCAATTTTGTCTCTTCTAACCTGTCGGTTGATAATAACCAAAAACAGGCATTGTTAGAGATGACCAACTTTGAGGAACGTGCACAAAAAGTCCTGGAACACCTGACGAAGGAGTTGCAGATGCTGGAGCTGAAAAACCAGATTCAGAAAAAGGTGAAAGTGGACATGGATAAGCAGCAGCGTGATTACCTGCTCAACCAGCAACTAAAAACCATCCAGGAAGAGCTTGGCGGAGGACCTCACGATACAGAGATCAATGAATTGAAGGAAAAAGCTGAAAAAAAGAATTGGCCTGACGAAGTGGCCGAGGTGTTTGAATCAGAAATGGCGCGCCTTAAAAGGATGAACCCCGCCGCGGCAGAATACTCCATTCAGCTGAACTACCTCGACTTACTGGTAGAGCTGCCCTGGAATGAGTACACGCCTGACAACCTGGATTTAAAGCACGCTAAAAAGGTGTTGGAAGAGGATCACTACGGGCTCGAAGACATCAAAGAGCGTATCCTTGAGTTTTTGGCGGTCTTAAAGTTGAAAAAGGATATGAAGGCGCCTATCCTGTGCTTTGTAGGCCCTCCCGGGGTAGGAAAAACATCTTTGGGAAAATCTATTGCCAAATCGCTGGGACGAAAATATATCCGTATGTCGCTGGGGGGCGTACGCGACGAGGCTGAATTACGAGGTCATCGAAAAACCTACATCGGAGCCATGCCGGGCCGGATTATCCAAAGCCTGAAAAAAGTTAAATCGTCCAATCCTCTGTTTATGTTGGACGAAATTGACAAGGTTAGCAGCAACAACTATAGTGGAGACCCGCAGGCTGCCCTGCTGGAGATTCTCGACCCGGAGCAAAACTCATCATTCTACGATAACTACCTGGAAGTTAATTTCGACCTTTCTCACATCCTTTTTATTGCCACGGCCAACACGCTCTCCACCATACACCCTGCCCTGCGCGACAGGATGGAGATTATTAATCTGAGCGGTTACCTGATGGAAGAAAAGGTTGAAATTGCCAGACGGCATTTGTTGCCCAAACAATTGGAAGCCCATGGGGTTACAAAAAGCCAGCTGAAGTTTAGCAAGGCCGTATTAAAAACCATCATCGAAGACTACACACGCGAAGCCGGGGTTCGTTGGCTTGAAAAACAAATCGCCAAGGTGATTCGTAACCGTGCCAAGTTTATTGCCATGGATGAACCTTACAATAAAAATATTACCCCGGAAGACCTGCGCGAAATTTTGGGAGTGAAACGGTTTCAACGCGACCGCGATATCTCTAACGATGTAGCGGGTGTAGTTACCGGATTGGCATGGACACCCGTGGGCGGCGAAATCCTGTTTATTGAAGTAAGTCTGAGTCCTGGTAAAGGTAACCTGAAGTTGACTGGTAACCTGGGAGACGTGATGAAAGAGTCTGCTATCATTGCTTTGGAATACATGAAAGCACATGCCGGCAAACTGG
>JANTGU010000305.1 GCA_024762735.1 Bacteroidales bacterium
AAAACCTCTTGACGAAAAGAAAACAACCCGTAAAATCGGCACCCTGATATATTACATCAACAACTATTATGTCGATACGCTGGACATGCCCGGGTTAGTGGAAAAAAGTATCGTGGCAACCCTTAAGCAACTGGATCCGCATTCGGCCTATATTTCCAAAAAAAATGTAGAAAAAGCCAACGAACCGCTGGTAGGAAGTTTTGAAGGGGTGGGCATCACCTTCCAGCTTTTTAATGATACCATTTTAGTCATCTCTCCGGTGCCGGGTGGTCCGTCGGACAAAGTAGGTATCCAGGCCGGAGATAAAATAATTAAAGTAGATGGAGAAGATGCCTTTGGTGAGCAGATTACCAACCAATGGGTGATGGATCACCTGCGCGGCAAGAAAGGAACCCGCGTGGACGTCAGCATCCTGCGTGAGGGAAGCAAGGATTTGCTCGAATTCACTATCATCCGTGATAAAATACCGTTGTTTAGTCTTGATGCTGCCTTTATGCTGGATAAACACACCGGCTACATCAAACTGAATCGTTTTGCCCAGAATTCGCAAAAAGAGTTTGACAAAGCACTGGACAGCCTGAAAAAAGAAGGACTTCAAAACCTGGTTTTCGACTTAAGAGGCAATGGTGGTGGTTATCTGGGTACCGCCATGAAAATTGCCGATGAATTTTTGGAAGAGGGAAAACTGATTGTGTATACCCAGGGGATTCATCAGCCACGGCAAGAGCTTGATGCCACTACCGACGGTGGTTTTGAAAATGGAAAACTGATTATTCTGGTAAACGAGGGATCAGCATCGGCCAGCGAAATCGTTACCGGTGCCGTGCAGGACTGGGACAGAGGTTTGGTAATTGGACGCAGAACCTTTGGAAAAGGGTTGGTGCAGCGCCCCTTCCCCCTACCCGACGGGTCACAGGTTCGGCTAACCATAGCACACTATTATACCCCATCCGGGAGATGTATTCAGCGACCCTACGACCAGGGTATAAAAAAATATTACGGCGAACTGAACGAGAGAATGAAACATGGTGAACTGTATCATCGCGACAGCATCCATTTTCCCGATTCGTTGCAATACGAAACCAAAAACGGAAGAACGGTTTATGGCGGTGGCGGTATCATGCCCGACATCTTCGTTCCTTTCGATTCAACACGCTTTAACAACCTCTATTCATCGTTGATACGAAAAGGTATTTACAACACTTTCGTGAACAACTACCTGAATGAGCATCGCCAGGAGATGGAGAAAAAATACAAAACCCTGGAGGCATACAAAAGCAAATTTGACATTACCGATGAGATGTTTAACGAGTTGATAAGCCTGGCGAAAGAGAAAAAAGTAACTGTCAACGAAAGTGAGTTAAAGCCCAACATCGACTATTACAAGTTGCAACTGAAAGCCCTTATTGGCCGAAACCTGTTTAACCAAAATGCCTATTTTGAAATTCTCGCCCCCATGGATGTGGAAATTAACAAAGCACTTGAAGTGCTAAACGAAAAAAATAGCTTTGATATTTTAAAATAATATCGCTTATATGAGTTTATCTGTTATTTTTGTAACGGTAATTTTTTAATCACCCATAAACAACAAAAGACAATGTATAACAATAATTTAGTAAATGTTCCAAAGGCGTATAACGAACCTATTTTGGAATATCGTCCCGGCTCGCCGGAACGAGAAAAGCTGAAGTCCACTTTGGCCGAAATGAAATCGAAAGAGGTAGAAATCCCCATGGTCATTGGCGGCAAACGGGTCACCACCGATCAAAAAGTGGCTATCCATCCACCCCACGATCTCAACCACACGCTGGGATATTATTATAAAGGTGGTGCTGAGCATGTGAATCAGGCCATCGATGCTGCGTTGGCAGCTTCACCGGCATGGTCAAAAATGCCCTGGCAACACAGAGCTTCCATTTTCCTGAAAATGGCCGACCTGATTTCGGGACCCTACCGTGCTAAAATCAATGCTGCTACCATGCTGGCACAATCGAAAACAGTTTTCCAGGCTGAAATTGATGCTGCCTGCGAGCTGGCTGACTTTTTCAGGTTTAATGTAGAGTACATGTCGCAAATCTACAGCGAGCAGCCCAACTCCGCCAAGGGAATGTGGAACTTGCTGGAGCATCGCCCGCTGGAAGGGTTCGTGTATGCCCTGACTCCTTTTAACTTTACTTCCATAGCCGGTAACCTGCCCACCGCACCTGCCATGATGGGTAACGTGGTGGTTTGGAAATGTTCCAACACGCAAGTTTACTCGGCACAGGTTCTGATGGAAATCTTTGAAGAAGCCGGCTTGCCAGAAGGCGTGATCAACCTGGTATTTGTTTCGGGTCCCGTAGGCGGCAAAGTGGTGATGGAACATCCCGATTTTGCCGGATTCCACTTTACCGGCTCAACAGGTGTATTCCAGCATATTTGGAAAACCATTGGCGCCAATATTTCAAAATACAAAACTTATCCCCGTATTGTTGGCGAAACCGGTGGCAAAGATTTCGTGATGGTGCACAAAACCGCCCATGTTGACGAGGTGGTTACCGCCCTTGTCAGGGGTGCTTTTGAATTCCAGGGACAGAAATGTTCAGCAGCTTCAAGGGCTTATATTCCTGACAACCTATGGCCTGAAGTTAAAGCCAAGCTGGTGGAGCAGGTGGAAGGCATCAAAATGGGAGATCCCGAGGATTTCACTAACTTTATGACAGCGGTAATTGACGAAGCTTCTTTTGATAAACTTTCCATGTTTATCGACAATGCCAAAAAAGATGCTGATGCCGAGATTATTGCCGGAGGTACCTATGACAAATCGAAGGGCTATTTTATCCGTCCTACCGTAATTGTTACCACTAACCCTCATTATGTAACGATGGAAGAGGAACTCTTTGGCCCCGTGCTTACCATTTACGTGTATGAAGCTGACAAGTTTGAAGAGACATTGGAACTGCTGGACAGCACTTCAATCTATGCTTTAACAGGCGCTATTTTTGCCCACGACCGTTATGCTATCAAGCTGGCTACCGACCGTTTAACCCATGCTGCCGGTAACTTTTATATCAACGATAAACCTACCGGTGCCGTGGTTGGACAGCAACCATTCGGTGGCTCGCGTGCTTCGGGTACCAACGACAAGGCCGGTTCTATTTTAAACCTGCTACGATGGGTATCTCCCCGCACCATCAAAGAAACGATGACTCCGGCTACCGATTACCGCTATCCTTTCATGGATGCTGAATAGAGAATAGCAAATATCTGCACAAAAAAAATCCGGGCTTTAACAAGTCCGGATTTTTTTTGGGAAGTTTAGGCTAATGATAATCAGACCCTAAAATCCTTTTCTTTTTATTTGGAATAATATAATGCTTACGCAAAGGTTCTTTTTTGGGAGCTGCAGGATTAGCTGAGGCCACTGTGTGACGTTTGTATTTGCCGGTGCCAGAAGAGAAACGAGAGGAAAACTGTGGCCGGTTTTTGCATCAATTGCAGTAAGAGTATGGAGACGGTAACCAACCAC
>JANTGU010000306.1 GCA_024762735.1 Bacteroidales bacterium
AACCCCGGGCTATTTAGATTCGACCCTTGCAGGGTCGTTTCTTCGTTCGCTGTCTGTCTGTTGACCATCATGAATGTTTCGTCTGTATATTTATATAAATTGTTCTGTCATTCTGAGCGAAGTCGAAGAATGTATCACACTTCGACTTCGCTCAGTGTGACAACCGACTTCACTCAGTGTTACAAACTATCATACTGAGGATTTATCTTTTGAGACAGACTCATTTATGTCATCAGCATCGTATGAGCCGGATTTCACTTTTCCCTCTTCCCAGATACTGTAAAGCACGGGCACCACGAAAATGGTAAGGGTGGCGATGGTCATCCCGCCAAAAATGGGAATGGCCATGGGAACCATGATGTCCGAACCTTTTCCTGTGGATGTGAGCACGGGCAACAGCGCGATAAGTGTGGTTGCCGTAGTCATAATGGCGGGACGAACCCGCTTGTTACCGGCTTCAAGAATACCGGCTCTTACCTCGGCAATGCTTGTAGGCGCTTTCTTATCAAAAATCTGTTTGATGTAAGTACTGATAAGCACGCCATCGTCGGTAGCGATACCGAAAAGGGCGATAAAGCCCACCCATACTGCCACACTGAGGTTGATGGTTCCTATCTGAAACAGGTTGCGCATCTCCACGTCACCTATATTAAAATTCATAAACCAGGGTTGTCCATACAACCACAGCATGATGAATCCTCCGGAGAAAGCTACAATAATACCTGAAAAAATGAGCGAGGCACCGGTTGCCGAGCGAAACTGGAAATAGAGAATAAGGAAGATAACCAGCAGGGCGATGGGGATTACAATCATCAGCCGCTTGGTGGCTCTAATCTGGTTTTCATAATTCCCGGTAAATTTATAATTCACACCCGCAGGTAGCATCAGCGTGCCGTCTTCTATTTTTTCGTTCAGGTATTTCTGTGCATTTTCAACCACATCCACCTCGGCATAATTGGCCTTCTTATCAAAAATAACATAGCCCACCAAAAAAGTATTCTCACTTTTAATAAGCTGGGGGCCTTTGGTATATTCAATGGAGGCAAGCTCACTTAGCGGAACCTGCACTCCTGCAGGGGTTGATATCAGCAGCTTCTTCAGGTCTTCAGGATTATCTCTGAACTCCCGGGCATAACGCACACGAATGGGATAGCGCTCGCGGCCTTCAACCGTTGATGTTAATGTCATGCCACCTACAGCCGAGCTAATATACTCCTGAAAATCCTTGATGGTAAGCCCGTAACGTGCTATGGCATCACGGTTAATATTTATTTCGAGATAGGGTTTGCCCACCACGCGGTCGGCAAAAACCGACGGTTTGGAAACACCTTCAACATGCTTCAAAAGCTTCTCAATTTGCATTCCTACCATTTCTATGTCTTCCAATGTGGGACCAAAAACCTTGATGCCCATGGGGGCACGCATGCCGGTTTGCAACATGACCAACCGTGTTTGAATGGGCTGAAGCTTGGGTGCTGATGTTACACCGGGGATTTTAGCCTGCTTCACAATCTCCTTCCAGATGTCGTCGGGTGAGCGAATGCTTTTTCGCCATTGACGAAAGTACTCGCCATCCTCGTCAGGAATCAGCTGATCTTTGCTTATGACCATAAATCCATTTGCAGGTTTGTATTTGGTACCGTCTTTTAGTACATAAGCCCCGTCATCATCTATCTTAAAGCGCATTTTCCGGCCGGCTTTATCAAGCACGTATTCCGATTTATAGTTAATTACATTTTCAAACATGGAGATGGGTGCAGGATCCAAGGCAGAGTTCACCCGGCCCCATTTTCCCACCACATTGTCCACTTCGGGAATGGCGTTTACTTTTTTATCCAGTAAACGGATTACTTCGAGGTTCTCCTGCACACCGGAGTGCGGCATGGTTGTAGGCATCAGCAAAAAGGAACCTTCATCCAGCGAAGGCATAAACTCCTTACCTATACCCGGAAAAGTATTCTCCAACGACTTCCATGTCCCGGTATCGGTTACCAGCTTTGGCATAAATCCGAAAACTTTGTCAACCCCCTGCCAGGCAACAATGCCAAAAAGAATCACGAATACCGGGATGGTTAAAAATTTCCATTTGTTGTTTAGAGCCCAGCTTAATATTCGGGGATAGAAATAGATGATGCTGATAAGGAACGCAAGTACCACGCCAACCATCATAGCCACAAAAAGCATGTTCAGCAGCTCGCTGTATTCGGCCCCAAGCGGCATCCATTCTTTAGAAAGGAATTGGATAACCCCGATTAAAATGATGCCAATGTTAATGTAGTTGACAAATATCTTTTTGTCCTCAGGCCACATGTTGTCAAAGTAGTTGTTCGCGGCAAGTGCTACTATCATCACGGCAACAAAATATTGTCCGAAGAAAATAAACGACAACCCTGCCAGCGCAAGGATGATATTGGAAGTCCTGCGCACTTTTTTGGTATCTACCCTAATAGAAAAGACAACATGTGCCAGCATGGGAATAATCACCAGCCCCACCACCAGTGCCGAAAGCATGACAAAGGTTTTGGTAAAAGCCAACGGGCGGAAAAGCTTTCCTTCGGCAGCTTCCATAGCAAACACGGGCAAGAAACTAACCACGGTAGTGGCAATGGCCGTTACAACAGCAGGAGCCACCTCGGTGGTAGCCTCGTAAATGACATTCATCAGCTTTTTGCCTTTGGCACCTATGTTAGCAGGCAGGGATGTGTGCCGGATAATGTTTTCGGTGAACACCACCCCCACGTCCACCATCACGCCAATGGCGATGGCAATACCCGAAAGGGCTACAATGTTAGCATCCACCCCAAACTTGCGCATGATGATAAACGTCATCAATACACCAATTGGTAGCAGACTGGAGATAAGAAACGAAGCACGCAGGTTAAAAACCAAAATCAGCACCACCAGAATACTAATCAGTATCTCCAGCGACAAGGCATCTTCCAGAGTACCCAGGGTTTCTTTAATTAAGCCCGAGCGATCGTAAAAAGGAACGATGGTAACTTTTGAAACAGTACCGTCAGCCAGCGTTTTAGATGGCAACCCTGCATCTATCTCCTTAATCTTTGCTTTAACATTTTTAATCACCTGCAGCGGGTTGGCTCCATACCGTGCCACCACTACGCCACCGGTTGCATCGGCACCGCCCTTATCGAGGCCGCCCCTTCGGGCAGCAGGGCCGTAGTTTACTTTGGTCACATCTTTTAAACGGATGGGCACGTTGTTTTTAACGGCAACAACCGAACGTTCCAGGTCGTCAAGACTTTTTACATAACCGAGGGCACGAATCAGGTATTCCGCTTTGTTGAATTCAATGGTTCGTGCACCCACGTCAAGGTTGCTTTTTTTAACCGCGTTGATAATCTGGCCGATGGAAACACCCTGTGCCTTCATGGCGTTGGGATCGATGTCGATTTGATACTCTTTAATGTAACCACCAATGGAAGCCACTTCCGATACCCCTTTGGCCGAAGTAAG
>JANTGU010000307.1 GCA_024762735.1 Bacteroidales bacterium
TTGAGTTTACTGTTTTTCGATTTCGGCTCAGGAGAGATAATGCTCATCGTGTTGGCTATCTTTCTTATTTTCGGTCCTGACAAGATACCGGGAATGGCTCGCAGTCTCGGGAAGTTCATCAACGAGGTAAAACGGGCTTCGGATGACATTAAAACCGAAATTAACCGTGAAGCAGATAAAAAGGAGCGCGAGCAAAAGCTTGAAGAATATAAAAACAGGGTGCAGCAAGCGGGGGATGGGTTAAAATCGCAACCACGGGGAACATCTAAAGTTAACGAGGAACCCGTTGCTCAGCAGGAGGTGGAAAAGGAAAAAAAAAGCGGGAGTGATAAACCTAATGAAAAGACTACTCAATAATTTGTTGCTAACTGCGTTTGGTATATATTTGTGAACATTATGAAAACACATCGTATTCTACTTAATATTTTCCTGTTGGTTTTTATCCTGGTTCCGGTGATGGTTGTTGGCCAGCGCCGAAATCCTGCCAAATCAGCCGATGAGGCTTTTGCACGTCAGCAATACTCTGTCGCCGTGGAAAAGTATAAAAAAGCATATAAAAAAGTAAAAAAGAATAAGGAGGAGAAAAATAGAATTAACTACCAGATGGCTGAATGCTACAGGCTGGTGGAGAATTACAAGCGTGCCGAGATGATTTACAAGCGGTTAATCAGGGAAGATTACGACAAGCGTGATCCAATGGTGCTGCTGCATTATGCCGACATGCTTAAAATCAACCAAAAGTACGAGGATGCTAAGCAGTTTTACCAGCGTTATGCCGAGGTCGTTCCCGATGACCCACGAGGCATGGCAGGGGCTAAAACGGCCGAAGAAATTCCGAAATGGATTGAAAACCCCTCGAAATACGAAGTCTCCAATATCAAGAAGGTCAACTCTCGTGAAGCTGATTTCGCACCCGCGTTTTACAATAGTACCTATCAGGAAATTTTGTTTACCTCAACCCGTGAAGGTGCCCAGGGTAAAGATGAGGACAAATGGACCGGTCAGAATTTCAGTGATCTGTTCATGGCCAAAAAAGATAAAAATGGCGAATGGTCAGCACCGGTAACCATCGATGCTTCTGAAACCATTAATACCAAAGCCAACGAGGGAGCAGCTACCCTTAATTCAAAATTCAAGAAGCTCTACTTTACCAGATGTCCTAACCCGGATCAGGTAGAGTCGGGATGCCAGATTTATGTCAGTACCCGTGCCGGACGAAACTGGGGAAGTGTTTCCATGCTGGATATCAAAGGTGTTGATACCCTTTCCACAGTGGGACAACCCACGGTGAGTGACGACGAGCTCATCATCTATTTTTCGGCCGAGCGTAAAGGGGGTTTTGGGGGAAAAGATATCTGGGTTTCTACCCGCGATTCCAAATCAAAACCTTTTAGCCGTCCGTTAAATGTGGGGCCGAAAATTAATACACCCGGCGATGAAATGTTTCCTTTTCTACGAAACGATACCACCCTCTTTTTTGCTTCCGACGGACATGGCGGCATGGGGGGATTGGATATATTCAAGGTTACCATGGATACTTCCGGAAAATGGGGAGAGCCGCAAAATATGAAATACCCCATTAACTCCACCATGGACGATTTTGGTATTGTTTTTCATCCGACGGAAGAGTGGGGCTATCTGAGCTCAAATCGTAAGGGCACCCGGGGCAAAGAAGATATCTGGTATTTTATCGAGCCGCCATTGCTGTTTACCTTGTCGGGAACGGTGAAGGACGACCGCACACTCCTTTTCATGGAAGGTGTTGATGTAACCCTGGCGGGTTCAGATGGCGTGTCGGTTTCAACCCGTACCAACGACAAAGGATACTATACTTTCGGCTCCAGTCAGTTAAAACCAAACACCACTTATGATGTTTCGGTTTCAGCCCCCAACTACTTTAAGGAGAAGGCTACCATTACCACGGTGGGGGTGGAGTTTAGTAAAGATTTTACCAAAGATTTTGTCCTGAAACCCATCCCTGATGAGCCCATCGTGTTACCGGATATTCTATACGATTTGGCCAAATGGGATTTAAAGCCTCAGTATCAGGATTCGCTGCAAGGATTGATTCAAACCCTGCGTGATAATCCCAAGCTGGTGATTGAGCTGGCATCGCATACCGACTCGCGCGACAGCTACGAGCGCAACGACATCCTGTCGCAAAAGCGTGCTCAATCGGTGGTTGATTATCTGATCATGCGAGGTATCAACCCCAAACGTTTGGTAGCTAAAGGTTATGGCGAGCGGGTTCCGCGTACCTTAAAAAAAGATGTGGTGAAAGACGGCTTTTTGTTTAAAAAAGGAACCACCCTGGATGATACCTACGTTAATTCGTTGCCATCCAACGCGCAGAAGGAAGCTGCTTATGCCCTCAACCGCCGGACAGAATTCAGGGTGTTGCGTCGCGATTTTGTTCCCAGCAACAATTACAATCCCGACGTGACCAACATTGATATCTCTATCAATCCTGCCGACAATACAACACCCTTTACCGAGCAACCCAAAACCGGGGTTTATCTGGCCGAGTGTCTGGTAAACAGCTACCGCGAAACTTTTGCTTACGACCAGCATTCGCCGGCCATGATTTCGCTGGATAAAGCCATGGATTTGCTTAAATCGGGTGGCATAAGCAAAGAAGATTTTGAAGGTGATTACGAAAAAGTGCTGCAAAA
This sequence comes from Bacteroidales bacterium, assembly GCA_024762735.1. Classification (GTDB taxonomy): domain Bacteria; phylum Bacteroidota; class Bacteroidia; order Bacteroidales; family F082; genus B16-G9. The sequence continues at coordinate 2,673 of JANTGU010000307.1, forward strand.
CAATACCATTGCCAAAAATGCCATCATTAACCTGAAAGAGGTTCGGATTGCCAACAAATCGGTTTTCGATGTGAAAGTAAAAGTTAACTACAAGCTTAAATACGATTTGGTGCTTGGCGATGAGGTACTGAAACGCTTTGGCAAGTATCGCTACGACACCAAAACCCACAAGCTTGTCATTGAGGAAGTCAAAACTGACAAATAGTGGAAGTTAATAAGGTTGTTTTTAAGTTAGCCTTATAAAAGTAACTTTTTTATGATGTAGATGACTGTCAATAAATAATTGTGTCATGCTGAGCGCAGTCGAAGCATGTATCACACTTCGATTACCACTTCGGCAGACTCAGTGTGACATACGGTTTTTTATCAGACAATCTAATTGGTGATATTTGAAATTTGTGATTTATTAAAACAATATGCCCACTAATTCCCGATACGAGCAGCGTGGTGTTTCAGCCTCCAAAGAGGATGTACATGCTGCCATAAAAAATCTTGATAAAGGTGTTTTTCCCAACGCTTTTTGTAAAGTTATTCCCGATATTTTGGGTGGCGACAAGGATTACTGTAACGTGATGCATGCCGATGGGGCCGGCACCAAAAGCTCGCTGGCCTACCTGTACTGGAAAGAAACGGGTGACCTTTCGGTGTGGAAAGGCATCGCGCAGGATGCCATCGTGATGAACACCGACGACCTGCTTTGCGTGGGCATCACCGATGACATTTTGCTTTCGTCCACTATTGGCCGGAATAAAAATCTTGTGCCCGGCGAGGTGATTAAAGCCATCATTGAAGGTACCG
>JANTGU010000308.1 GCA_024762735.1 Bacteroidales bacterium
TGATGAAAAACAACTTGATACTGTTTGTATTTGAGATTGATTTTACCGATTGACTCAATTTAACAAAGGTTCAATAACATGTCGTCCCTACGGGACTTAACAAACTTTATATAAACAGGAAAGGAATTGTCTTCTATCATTTTTAACATAAAAAAACTAGACTACAAAAATAACTAGTATTTTATTCTTTTTATGGGAGTATAATCTTCCAGCGCATCTCTATAAGAGGACTGTGGACAAAATATGAATTAGCCACAGGTCCTTAGCCCAAAGATTTAAAGTTTGTGGGCCGTGGATGATTCAACAATGAACTCTTTGATTTTATTGAGCACTATTGCAGTGGCCCCGGCGTTATCGAGAACGTACTTTTTTGCCCTGCGTCCTGATTCGGCACGTAGGCCATCATTGGCTAACAGCTGATCAATTTTTTGTAAAGCTTCTGTTTCGTTCGAGATGGCGAAACCGGACTGAATATTGATGAGGTCGTGAGCTTCCTGGAATTTATTGAAATGGGGGCCAAACAGCACGGGTTGCCCGTAAGTAGCGGGTTCCAGCAGGTTGTGAATGCCTACGCCAAACCCCCCGCCCACATAGCTAAGGTGGGCATAACGATAAATCTTTGAGAGGATTCCCGTGGTGTTAATAATGAGTACCGTGGCTTCTTCGGTATAAGTTTTTTCAAAATCGGTAAACAGCACGGGATGATACCGGTCAAACTTTTGCTTTATTTCATTGATGTGCGCTTTGCTAACTACATGGGGTGCGATAATCAGCTTGAAGGATGTTTTGGATTTGTCCAGCACATGGCTCAAAATAGCTTCATCCGGTGGCCATGTTGAACCGGCAACCATCAACAGACTATCTCCTTTGAAGCGTTGGATGGCAGGCAGTTCATGTTGCTCTTCTGCCAACGCTTTCACCCTGTCGAAACGGGTGTCGCCACTTTTATCAGCATGAAAGATTTTGATTCTTTTTAAAAGATTGACCGACTGGTTGTTTTGGACATAAAACCAGGTTACCTTGTGGAGTTGTTTTCGGAACCATCCTCCCCAAAAGCTGAAAAAATGTTGTGATGGCCTGAAAATCACGGAAATCATCAAAAGCGGTATTTTGTTTTTATACAGTTCGTTGATGTAGTTATACCAAAACTCGTATTTAACGAAGATAGCCATTTTGGGTTGGATGATGCTGATAAACTTTTTGGCGTTGGAGGGTGTGTCGATGGGCAGATAAAAGATGTAATCGGCACCGGAGAAGTTTTTTTTGACTTCGTAACCCGAGGGTGAGAAAAAGGTCAGCAGGATTTTATGGCCGGGAAAAGATTTTCTGACCTCTTCCATAAGTGGCCTTCCCTGTTCAAACTCACCCAGGCTGGCCACGTGAAACCAGATGATTTCATCGTCAGGGGCGATGCTTTGCCATAACTGCTCGAAGAGGTTTTTTCTTCCCTTGAGCCACTGGCCAGCCTTCGGGCTAAACAGCGCGGCTACCCTGATGGCCAACAGATACAGCCGAATGGATATGTTGTAAAGCAGATGCATCCTAGTAATAGTAAAACTTCCGGGGAGCCCGTTTATACACGGGAATCATCCATCCAATTTTAATCCCGTAAAAGAGGTCGGTGTATTTTTTGGTGTCCTTTTTCATCAGGTCGAAGCTGTAGTCGCGTTGGCTACGGGTAAATGCCTGGTAAAATTCGAAACCGGCATAGAAATTCAGGATTCGGGAGTCTCCTAAAAAATAGTACCCGACAAATTGGTTTAGGGCCAGCCCTCCTCTTGCATGGTCGTATCCCAGCGCGTAATCGCCACTAATTTGCGGCGCGGTATGGTGTTGGTTGTCGATTTTCACAAAATGGGAAAGATAACCTGCCCCGCCCATCACCATCACTCCCGAGTTGGGGTTGGCGCTAAGCAGGTTCAGTATTTTGCCGACTCTTACATTAAACGAGTATCCCCGCTCATACACGGCATACAGCGCATAGGTTCCGTTGCCGTCAATGATGTAGCCGTCGTCGTTCAGTACCATCGAAAGTATCTGTTGTTCATTTTTGATGGTGCCTCCAAAGAGGTAGTTGAAATCAAGGGAGAGCAAAATATTGGATTTACTCTTGTAGAAAAAGCCACCGCCGATACCCGCGTTGGAGCCAAAATCAATCGCCATATCCTTGCCCGGAAACTGGTAGGCAAAGGTGAAGTTGGGGATAAAAGCCCGCACCGCCGAATCGCCGGGATTGGTTTGTCCGTTGAGGGTGCTGCTAAGAGTGGCCAAGGTGAAAATGATAACTATCCAGATTTTACGCATGCAATACTTATTTGTTGTTGAACAACTAACGTTTAAGTTGATGATTTCGTTCGTAGGTTTTCGATTCTTTCAAAAACAGCTTCGCATAGGGTGCTGAAAGGGGCGACAGGGTATCCATGTGCTCAGGGTGCCACTGGGTGGCCATTAAAAATCCTTTGTCACCGCGTGCTGCCCACTCGATGGCTTCGGGGATGCTGTCGGGAGCATAGGCAGCTATGCGCAGGCCTTTTCCAAGGTTTTCGATGGCCTGGTGATGGCTGCTTGAAACGGTCCCGTGAGTTTGGCCGCTGATGGCTGCCATTTGCGTGTGGGGGACAATATTTACCTCGTGCCATTGCAGTTTCCAGTCTTTGCTCGAGTGTTTAATGATAGTATCCCAATCAGTGGGTATATCAATAATGAGAGAGCCTCCCAGTGCTACGTTGATAATTTGTTCGCCGCGGCAAACTCCGATAAGCGGAATTTTATGATCGATGGCATAGTGGATCAGGGCTATTTCCAGACTGTCGCGATAACGGTCGAATTTCCCGCATCGTGCCGTGTCGTTAATTTTTCCATAGTATCCCGGAAACACATCGGCACCCCCGGTTATCAGTATTCCATCCACGGTTTTTGCAAAGCTCAGGGCGGAGTCAACACCCAGGGGATACATGTTGTAGAGTTGTACAGTGGTGTCGTAACGATGCAGCCAGTTTGAGTAGGTGTGTTTGCGGTGCATCTTCGAGATGGCAATGCGCATCGGTGTTTGTTTTGTCTGCTGCACATTGGTGCACGAAAAGAGCCCGAAGGCTATCAGGACGAGGAGAAGGGTTTTGATCTGTTTCATGGTTTTATGGATAGGTAATATTTACTCAGCAAATCTACGTATTGTTGGGTAAATTTTCCGCTTTCGAGGCGAATAATAAACTTTTCTTCTTCAATTTTCCCGGGTTTGCCCGGTGTAAACTCCAGGTTAACACGGTTTGGCTGGTAACATGGTTTAGGGAAAATAAGCATTCTTTTGGTTAAAAACAGGCCATGCCGGGAGGCGATATCCATCAACAGCTTGCTCTCGGTATAGGGTAAAACCACGCAAAATCGCCCATGAGGTTTGAGCAGGTTGGCTACTCCGAGGCACAAATCATGGTATGAAAGGGTATCGGTGTGGCGGGCACTGTT
>JANTGU010000309.1 GCA_024762735.1 Bacteroidales bacterium
TGAGTTTGCAGCTATATATGATCCATATGTTATGCTTGCTCCTGTCCATTGAAGGACCGTGCGTATTTTGACATGGGCACTAGTATAACCCCAAAAACTATATGTGTAGCTGTCTCCAGCATTGACAGAAATTTCATCGTTGCGCATATCACAACTACTTTGGTTACCGGTTTTAACATCTACTTTACATGAATTACTGCCACCATGAATTGTAGTTGATTCCTGATAAGTATCTATACCAGTATCACCAGTCCAATGATCGGGCAATACCTGACTAAACGATTGAACAGTAAAGAAGAAAATACTGGCAACAAAAAGCAAAATCTTTTTCATAATAATATAAGTTTTTAATTTTATACCATCCTGTTTTTAAACCCGATAAACACGATGGCCATCAACGCGAACAGGGCAATAGCCCAGCTGGATAGTGGCACCGGCGGGGCGTTGGTAATGTGGTAGCCAATGTAATTCATATCGTTATTGTCGTACACAATCCACTCGGAATCTTCGGTGGTTGTACCGGCAGAGGCTGCCCAGTTGGTGTTGGGACTTAAAATGGAAGATTTACGTACCAGGGTATGGTTGGCCGTGGCATTAGAAACGCCGGCCACGTCCCATCCCGAACCGGGGTCGCCACCCTCTTCGCCAACCGCATCAATCAGTGCAAAGGTACCTGTGCCGTCATCTTTGGCCAGCCCCACGGCATCGTCACCGTTCCAGGTGGCCGATCCCCATGCAACATCACCGACAGCAACAATTTCCGCAGCGGCATTGGAGTTGTAAATCACGTACACATCGCCGTTGGCCAGGGTTCCGCTTAAACTAAGGGTGCTTTCGGGCCAGCTGCCTCCATTGGATATTTTCCAGATTTGATAGGCTGAAAGATCAATCGTTTCGCCCGTGCCATTATAAATTTCAAGGGCTTTGTTATTGCCCGAACCTTCAATATATTCCGAAATAAACAGATCGGGTGCACCAAAAAGCACATTGGTTGTGGCGCTGGTTGTTGGCACGGTGCCATCGGTTTTGTAATCAATGGCGCTACCTGAGTTGGTATAAGGGTAGATGGCAAAATAGTATTGGGTGTTGGTTTGCAGCCCGTTCCACCTGTATGCTTCAGCACCATGGGCAACATTCACTACTCCTGCCCCGTCGGAAACATCGGTATCATCGCTTTGGGGTGTTCCATCCACAGGATCAGTAAAAGTAGGAGATGTGCTAATCATCACCAGGAAGTTTTCGGCTGCGACCGTACCATCGTTATCACTCCAGGTGAGCGGAATGGTAGCTGCTCCGGCCTGGCCGGCAGCAAAATTGGCCGCATGATTGGAAGGTTCATCTTTAAAAGTAGTGGCATCGTCGGTAGCCCCTGAAGAGTAGTTGGTTGAACCATCCACCGACCAGGCTTTGTAGTAATATTGAGTACCCGCCGAGAGACCGGTATGATTGAAAGAGGTTCCATTGGCATTGTAGATAACAGTGCCGCCGCCGGTGATAGAATTTCCAACAGCATAACTTGTTCCGTTGGCAGGTGTTCCAAAAGTACCATCACTGCTCCAGGCCACCATTACATCGTCACCATCGCCGTTTTGAGCCCAGGAAAGGTCGATTTCAGAAGTTGATACCGCAGCAGCCACCAGGCTTGAAGGATTATCGGGGCCGGAACCCGCGTAATTGCTTACTGTAAAATTTTCGATAAACAAGTGAGCATTTTGATGATCACTCAATACGCGAATGTAAAGGGTTGCTGAAGCATCGTTAACATCGTATGAGTAATTAACATAGTTTAGGTTGGCTGATGCGCCGAGTGTATGAGTATCTAAATCGGTAAACGTTGTTCCATCGGTAGATTTTTGTAAAACAAAAACATTGCTACTGTTGCCATTTTTATAGGCGTACTGAAAGCTAACTGTCCCGCAACTGTTCAGGGCAGGTGTTGTAATTTGAGCCCCCGTTTTGTCATCGTTAATGGTAAAGGCATAGGAGCCCATGTTGGTATTGGCATAAGCAAAGTTCCCTGCATCCTGACAAGTCCATGTTCCGCTAATACCAAACGTAAAAGTAGTTCCGTAACTACTTGAATGGTTGTCGTCGAAATTCTCTGTCCAGCTGTCTCTACTTTGAGCAGTTACAGTTAAAATCGTGGCCATAAAAGCCATCAAAAAGTAAAATTTTTTCATGATATTGTTTTTTAATGATTGTGATTTATTTCATATTTTTTGAGTGCACTAAGATGCAACACTTTTATTAAACTATCAGTGTATGAATGTTAATAAACCGTTAAAATTAGGTTAGTTAAACCAATCAGAAAAGTTTTTTAGGAACAAATAGTAAACAACTTTATAACTGTATATAAAATTAGAATAAGTGGTATAAAAGGTCGGATAGCTGTTTCACACCGGGAAGAGCATATTTTAGCAATAATGAGTCTTAAACTAATAAAATGTGCAAAACAATCATCTTATATTAAATCACGCCGTACTCGATGGCCAGCATAAAGAGGGAAAACAGATTGATTAACCAAAGACTTAACGGGATATTACTGCTGTTACCCTTAAAAACTTTTATGAGCGTGTAGGCAAACAAGCCATAAACCAAACCCTGTGTTAACGAGTAAGTAAGCGGGATGAGTACCACCGTGAGGAAAGCAGGGATGGCTTCCTCCAGATTTTCCCATTGTATTTTATTGAGAGGGCCGGCCATAAATACCCCCACCAGCACCAACACGGGGGCAGTAGCAATGGAAGGCACCAACTCTGCCAGGGGCGAAAAAAACATAAAAGGCAGAAACAGTAATCCGGTCACTACAGCTGTCAAACCTGTGCGCCCTCCTTGTGAGATGCCTGCTGCCGATTCGATATACGCGGTTCCGGCACTGGTACCCAAAATACCTGCCAGCAACGTGGCGAATCCATCCACGATCAACGATTTTTTCATGTTGCGGGGCTCGCCCGTTTCATCCTTTAAGCCGGCAGCCTCGGCCACCCCCACAAACGTGGTAATGCTGTCGAACAAGTCCACAAACATCATGGCAAAAATGATGGGAATAAAAGAGTATTTAAGCGATTCGACCATATCCAGTTTAAAAAACCAGCTAAAGTCGGGGGCAGCATAAAGCCCTTTCCAGTTTACCAACGATTCAACTCCATGATTGATGGCAGCAGCATTACCCCACCAGCGTCCTATGGGGAAAGCCAGCAAAGTGGTGATGATAACGCCTAAAATGAGCGCTCCCTTTACACGCTTCACCACTAAAATAATGGTAATAAAGAGTCCTGCCAGAAAAGTAAGGGTGGCTGCATCAATATTCTTAACCCCGATCAGCGGGGGTTTGGCCACAATAAAACCGGCATCTACAAACCCTATTAAGGCGATAAAAAGGCCGATACCTACCGCACCTGCAATACGTATTACCGGCGGGATGGCTTTAACAAT
>JANTGU010000310.1 GCA_024762735.1 Bacteroidales bacterium
GCTTCAAGGCCGTTCACTTCGGGCATTTTAATATCCATCAATATTAAATCATACTCGTTGTCAACTGCTTTTTTAATGGCTTCCAGACCGTCTTTGGCCCAATCAAGCACCTTTACCCTCTTTTTCAACAAGGCTTCCAGGTACAAATAGCTATCCTCGTCATCCTCGGCCACCAATATCTTCAACTCATGCCACTGTTGCTTGGAGGGCATTTTTATTGTTTTCGTACTTTTTCGTTTTGACACCTTCTTGTAGGGCAGTGTAAAGTAAAACTCCGACCCCTTGCTCAACTCGGTATCAACCCCAATTTCTCCTCCTATGGTTTCAACCAGCTCTTTAGCAATGTTTAAACCTAAACCGGTTCCCCTGATAGCACTAAACATGACATCGGAGCTACGGAAAAAAGCATCAAAGATTTTGGGCACCTCCTCTTTGGAGATTCCTTTTCCGGTATCTTTCACATAAAACCTAATGCGATCTTTTTCAAGTGAGAATCCCATTTCCACGTAGCCCGAGAAGGTATATTTTAACGCGTTCGAAACGAAATTGGTCATTACCTGCTGGATTTTATCCACGTCAGAAACAAACACAAAATCCTTTAAACTCCCGGGATAGGACATGCGAATGTCAAGGTTATGAACATTTTCGTCAGAAACCAAAAACATTTGAAAAACATTATCAATCAATTCAGCAGGCTTGCACTCCGAAAGGGTAACCGGCAGGCGTTCGCTTTGTAACCGGGATAAAAATATGACATCATCAATTAATTTTAACAGCTGCCTGGCGCTGTTTAATATTATTTTCGAGTATTCGTCTTTCTCTTCGCAAGAAGCTTCCAGCATCAGGTCGGAAAAGCCCATCACCGCGTTCATAGGTGTCCTGATTTCGTGGTTCATGTTGGCCAGGAAAGCTGTTTTAAGCTTGACCGCTTCTTCGGCTTTTTGCTTGGCATTTTCCAGCTCATGCACCGAAGTATCCCGAATCCACATGTTAATCACGATGTAAGAAAAGATATCCATCAGGTTAAGTTCGGTATCTTTCATCCTGTATCCGGGCTCCGAAAAAACAAGCCCTGTAAATCCCACCCTGCGTTCGTTATGAAACAACGGAAAACAAATAAGGGTTCCTATTGCTTTCTGATCGAAAACATGTCGTAGTTTTTCATCCTCCAGGTCATCTTTGACTATCGAACAAAATTTCTCTGATTTTTCAATGTGATTAATAAACCAATCGTGCACTCTTGGCAGGATATCCTCGTCCAGCCCGGATAAGATGGACTCTTTCTCTTTATCTGCTGCCCAATCATATATGTTCTTCCACCGATTTGTATCTTCATCATATTCAGTTAAACACATCCGGTCGGCCTTCAGGTAACTGCCTATCTTGTCAAGATAAAGGTCGATAAGTGCTTTCTGATCAATGTTCTCGGCCGAAACGTAATAGGACAGAATATCGTTGAGCACCTGCTGCCGGTAGAGATGCTCCTGTAAATCCTCTTCAAACTTTTTTCGCTCGGTAATATCCTGCTTTATCGCTATAAAACGGGTAATTTTTCCATGGCTGTCAAGCACCGGAGTAATGGTATTTTCTTCCTGATACAAGGTACCGTCTTTACGCTTGTTAATGAGCTCATGTTTCCATACTTTGCCAGCCAGGATGGTGTCCCAAAGCTTTTGATAAAAACTTTGAGGGTATTTACCCGATTTCAAGATGCGCGGGTTTTCACCAATAGCCTCCTCAAAAGAATAGCCGGTAAGCGTGGTAAAAGCTTTGTTTACCCATTCAATATTCCCGTCAACATCCGTTATCACCACCGCGCTGGCCGCCGAGTTTAGCGCGTGCCTGATGACCACCATCTCGCTCTCCACCCGTTTTTCCTCGAGGAAGAAACTGATCTCACGGGCAATAATCTCAATAAAACTAAAAGCTGCCTGATACTGCAAGGGTTCTCGCGAACTGCTTTTCAGGATAATGGTACCAAAAAACCGGTGAGCAACACCCAACGGAATGCCAACCCATACTTCCGGAAGAGTGTTCTTTTCAACGACAACTGAGTTATCAAGTGCAGTTTGTACTTCTTCACTAGAAAGTACCATGAGGCGGTTAAGCTGTTCGGTTTTCTCGGCAAGCAGAATATCTGCCTCCGCACTTTTACAGGATGTAGGATTACTGCTATCAAAGCGATACACCGTGTGATCACTGTTCTTGAAAAGATAGAAATCGGCATCCTGCAACCAGGTAAACTTCTTAATCTCGTTGCTTAAAACAAAAAACAAGGTATTGGCATCGGTAGCCATATCAATGGCATTTCTTAGGTTTTTCAATACCCCCGAAGCTGTTTTAATGTTTTCCAGCTCGGTACTGTCTTTTACTGATGAAAAAATATACTTCTCCCCGTTTAATATGGCTATTCTACCGGACAAGACACCGTAAAGCAACGTACCTGTTTTTGATTTAAAAACCACCTTCATGCCCGAAACAGCACCATTTTTTAACAGCTCTGAAACATATTGCTCCCTGTCGGCTGCACTATTCCAGATATTTAAATCCAGCACATTTTTTCCAATGACCTCCTCTTTTTTAAAACCCAGGCGGGAAAGAAAGAAACCATTGACATCCACGTAAATACCCCCGATGGTGGTTACTGCAAAAACTTCGTTAATCGACTCCATGGCCGACAAAAATTTCTGTTCGCTTTCGTAATAGGCTCTTTGAGACTCCTTGAAAGGTTCGATATCCTCCATGGTAACCACGAACTTATTCAAGCTGGTATTCAGGTCGATTGAAACCTTCCAGGTACGCAGCCTGTTTAGCTTATCCTTAAACTTAAACTCCTGATGATAGGTTTTGTTGACATCTCCATTAAGAGCAGCCCCGTAAAAATTCAGCAGTTGTTCATGATATTCCTCAGGTGTAAGTACTGACCAATGCGTACCCAAAACCTGTTTATCATCCAAGTCAAACATTTCTACAGCCACCTTGTTAATGGTCTCAACACAACCCTCTTCGTTAAGCACCACGATAGGAGTGTGTAATTGGTTTGCCACAATATCCATCAGTTCGTTTTGACCGCGAATAGCTTTATTGTGTTGTCGTTGCAACGATATCCACTTTTGCAATTTGGCTTTACAAAGTTCCACACTATCAGATTGGGAGACAACTTCATCAAATCCTTTTTGATACCACGATGCGGCCTTGTCGTTGTCATCCACAAAAACAATAGCCGGCACCAACCCATCAGCATGCTCTTTTTGTAAAGACACGAACTGCCTAAAAGTATTGGCAGCTTTGGCATCCAACACAAAAAAGTCAATCGCCTGATCATCAGAAAATGTTTCTTCAAACCCGGAGGCAATAACTTCAAACCCTGCATCCCTAAAATAAGCATCCAACTCGTTATGCAACGAGCTATCATCCACTGAAATCAACACCCT
>JANTGU010000311.1 GCA_024762735.1 Bacteroidales bacterium
TAAACTCCGTTTGGATATTGGCTTTATTGCTGATTTGTTCCAGCTTCCATTTGATGGCCGGCAGCAACCCAAGCTCATATAATATAGGAGGACTCAAATCGTAGGTTAACAACCTGGTTTCGGCAATAGCATGATTTATCAATTCCGAAGTTTCGTTAATGGCTTTTTTAAGGGATTCCGGCAACTCGTCATTCAGCAACGCGGTTAGTTTCATGTTGGAAATTGAAAGCGTTTGGCCTATGCCGTCGTGAAGCACACCGGCAATGGTTTTGCGCTCTTTTTCTTCGGTTTTTTGCAACGCTGCATTGAGTAACCGGAGTTTTTTTTGATACTGGTTGATTTTTCTAAGGTTCTTTTTTTGAGTTTTTTCGGCCTCCTGAAGTTTGAGAATGGTTGATTTGAGTGCCTCATTTTGAACGCGCAGCAAATCTTCCGAATGTTTAATGCGCAGCATCACATTAACCATGGCTACCAGTTCGGAGTTGTTAAAAGGTTTTGAAATAAAAGCATCGGCACCCACATTAAGTCCTTTTATTCTGACGTCCGTGTTGTCGCCATACGCCGAAACCATCAACACGGGGATTGACCTGGTGTTTTCATTATTTTTTAATATCCGGCATACCTCGAAACCATCCATTCCCGGCATAAAAATATCCAACAATATGGTTTCTGGTTTATGCTCATTGGCCATCTGTAATCCTTGCTTTCCCGATTCGGCAAGCAGGATTTCAAATTCAGGGAAATTTTTCAACAAGATAGACTTGATTAACAGGAGATTGGTTTGGATGTCATCGATGACCAGTATTTTTTTCATAGGCTTTTGATTGCGTATTGATACTATCTGTAAGGAGTTAATGTTAAAGTGATGTTCACCGTGTAGGTGTCCGACGCAATCATTTGCTCCAGCAAGCTTTGGTTATTCATGTTACCACGCCTGGTGCCCATTTCCCAGTTTAAGGTAAAAGCATTTCTTATGCCATATCCTTTGTTGGAACCCGAACCTTTCGTGAGCAGGGTTACTTCGTTGTCGTCAAGTGCAAGAGGTACTGTTTTAGCATAGTTGATGATGTTAGATCCATCATCCTGGTTGGTGCCCGTTGAAACTACTACCACCCCCACGTTGTTTAACTCCATTTGATTGGAGGGGTCATTTTCGCCATAAAACATGGCCTGGTCAGCCGAAAACTGCAACTTCCAATCCATGATAGCACCCACCCTGATAAACGTTGATTGCCCGCCATTCATGATACCATCCTTGTACTTACTCATTTCGTTGAAGTTAAAGGATACACTGTATCCCGAAACAATGTTAATCACCAGCCCGGGGTTGGGAGGGGGAATATCTTGCCCTCGAGTCTGTGCCAAAAGCAAGACGAAAAAAACAACTACTATGTTTACAATCCTTTTCATGAACCAGTCCTTATCTAATTTGACGAACCAGATGGTTGTCTTTGTATTCAGCCTGCTCGGCAATATTACCTTCCTCATCATACGCGGTAAGAATACCATCTAACAGCCCTGATTTGTAATAGAGATCAAGCTTAACCTGCCCCGTTTCGTACCAGGTTACCCAGTGGCCTTCACTCTTATCGTTAATATACTTTCCCTTCATTTTTAAACGGCCGTTTTCAAAATAAAAAACCCACAACCCGTTGGCTTTTCCCGCTTTAAATGCCCCTTTTTGTTTGACTTTTCCGTTGGGATGATAAACCACCCAGTTTCCTTCTGCCAAACCGTTAAGATAAAAGCCTTCCATATAAACGGTCGAATCTCGATAATAGGAAATCCACTTTCCATGCCGGGTTCCGTTTAAGTAAAGGCCACTTTCGTAAAGTTTTCCATCATCATAAAACTGCTCCCATTTCCCGACCGGTTTACCCTGGGCGTACTGCCCTTTAATCATGGTCGTTCCATTGCTGTAATATACCTTGTAGGGTCCATCAATGTCGTACCCTTTATAACTGAACTCCTTTTCAACCTGTCCATTCTCGTAAAACGATTGGTAAGCACCATAAAACTGCTGACCAAGCATACGACCCCGTTCTTTTATTTTACCCGACGGATAATAGCGCTCAAACAGGCCGTTTTGAATGCTATCGGAAAAATGAAGCCTGTAGCTGATGTTTCCATCCGGGTTATAACCCGTCGTAAAGCCATCCAGCTTATTGTTTTTATATAACCTGACTTCCTGCGTTACCCCGGAAGGATAATACAAAACAACCGAGTCGTTTAATTCGCCATTAATATATTTACCCTTGAGCTTAACAACACCATTGTCGTAATAATTAATATACAAACCATTTTTTTTACCCTCTGAGTAGTTTAATATATTTTTAATGGCTCCACCGGGATAGTAAATCTTCCACTCACCATCCATCTGCCCATCCTTATAATTACCCTCTTGCCAAAGCTGTCCGTTTACATAGTAAAACCTGGCATTCCCGTCACGAACAGTATCATGATTGACTTTAAGCGAGACAATTGATTTTACCCGGTTTCCGTTATAAAAATAGGCAGTATCCACTACTCGCAGCGTTTGCCCGAGTGCAGTACTATTTATCGAGAATAAAAGAGAAAAAAGCAGGGAGAAGAGATAAAACCTTGTCATAAGGTTTTATTTAACTTCCACATCCAGTTGCACGCCTTCCAGCTCGTCGTTGTAACCATAATCCAACACGGCTGCTACCGAGTAACGTCCTTTTGCAAGTGGCTTGTCAGTTGTAAATTCAATGTTTTTGTTTTGTTCCGGAAGCAACGAAAACTCAATGGGGTTGGAGTTGGTTTCTTCGGCATTGTCAAGGTTTGAAACGGTAAAGTAAACTTTGCAGTTCAATATCTTATCTCCTGTGTTAATTACCTGCGTTTTGTAGGTGCGGGTTCCGTCATCGTTAACCGTTTCGGTAAGCCCGTTGATGGTTCCCTTGTAAAGCTGATTCACATCAGGTGATTGGTAGATGGGGATGGCAATACGTGCTGCCACTTTCAAGCCCATTTGTACATCCTTGTCGATGGCCTTGGCACCTGTTTTTTCAACAGCTGACTGCACAAAAAGCACGGCCCACTTGGTGGATGAATTGTCGTTAGGCACCAGCATGGTAACATTTACTTTAACCGATTCGTTGGGTTGCAACGTAACCAGCGAAGGCGAAACAGTAATCCAGTCGGCACACGAACGTGCTGTAGTACCCGGGGCAAGGTACTTAACTTCTCCCTGCTCGTCAGTTAACCAATCGCCCAGGTTAAACACGAAGGATTGCTCTGTTTTTGCTTTGTTTCTAACAAATATTTGTTGCGTTTGCGACGATCCCGGATTGGTTTTAAACATTAAGGTTCCGGGTGTTACTTCAAGCTCCTGTGAATACAGGTTCACACTCAACAGCGAAATTAATACTGCTGCAAACATGGTTGAAAGGGTCGATAATTTGTTCATAT
>JANTGU010000312.1 GCA_024762735.1 Bacteroidales bacterium
GCCTAACCTGGCAGGTTTCATGAGAGCACGCGGGAGGTAACCTGCCAGGTATAGCGCCGGCCAACTAAAAGGGCATTCGTACACCTCGCGAGCTGTCCTAAGGACTCCTTTGGAGAATCTGGGGGGAGAAAGGATAATAGTGCAACTACCTTACTCCTCCGGGGTTCAGCCTGGAGGACTATCAGGTTTTTGTCATCGTACTTTGTTGACTCCATATATGTTGAAGTCTTATGACTAGGGATAGCATGTGTGAGGCAACCTGCCAGGTATCAGCGCCGGCTTGCCAAAGGGCATTCGCACTCTTAAAAAAATATAATCTCACCGTCGGTGGGTGCAATAAACCTCTTCTTCCTGTTATATTTGCAGCATGAATAGGGTAAAGCGTCTTTCTCTTTTTCTTGTTGTGGTGTTGTTTACACTGCCCCTGTGGAGCGAGGGTCAGGTAAAGTACGAGTACTTTTTACGTGATGGCAACATGCAAATAAGGGAAGGGCACTACGTGGATGCCATTAATAAGCTCAACGTGGCCATTGCTGCTAAACCGGATGGCTTTGAAGCCTTCTTTTTAAGAGGTATTGCCAAGTTTAGCCTGGGCGATTACCAGGGTGCCGTGAGTGACTTTTCAAAAACCCTCGATATTCATACCCTTTACACGAGAGCTTATTTTTACCGGGGAATCTGTCGCGACAGGCTATATGACTATGCCCACGCCCTGAGCGATTACAACAAAGCTCTGGAAATTGACCCCTTTAATCCCGAGGTGTTCATGGCTCGGGGTGATACGCGAATCCACCTGCACGATTTTAAAAGTGCCGTAAATGACTATACCAAAGCGCTTCATCTCGACAACAAAAAGGCCGCAGCCTATCTTAACAGGGGAGTGGCACGTCATTTCCTGCATCAGGACGC
This sequence comes from Bacteroidales bacterium, assembly GCA_024762735.1. Lineage (GTDB taxonomy): Bacteria > Bacteroidota > Bacteroidia > Bacteroidales > F082 > B16-G9. The sequence goes on from JANTGU010000312.1 coordinate 910, forward strand.
CGGAGCCATTGAAGATATGAATGAAGCCATCAAACTGGATTACTACAACAAAGAAGCCTGGTTAAAGCGGGGCATGATCCGTTACGAGATGGATAGCGTGAAGGGTGCCCTGGCTGATTTTACGCACGTGGTGGCCATGGACTCATCCTACCCGCTAGTCTTTTTCCAACGGGCTTTGACTTATCTCAAACTATCGGATACCACGGCGGCTTTACGCGATTACAGCAGGGTGCTGCAGCTCGATTCAACCAACTCGTTAACCTATTACAACCGGGCTTTGGTGTACACCACTCAAAAAAAGTACTCGTTGGCGTTACAGGATATAAACAAGGTGGTAGCATTGAACCCGTTTAATGTTTACGGGCGCTTTAACAGGGGAATGGTGAACATTTCGTTACAACACTATCAGGAGGCCGAGCAGGACTTTACCCGTGCCATCAAGATATTTCCCGACTTTGCCGGGGCTTACATTAACAGGTCGGTGGTGCGTGAAAAGCTGGGAAAATCGCGTGCTGCCCTTGCTGACAGGGAGACAGCAAAGGCCATCATTAGAAAAGTGAACGGCGATGACAAAAATATGGCCGCGTTATACAGCCGGTATGCCGATTCGGCCTATTTTAGTAAAATAATGGAGTTTGAAGCCGATTTTGTAACCGGTGAAACAAAGCGGGGCAGGATACAGTTCGATCGGGTGAAGATTGAACCCAAGCCCGACTTCTTTATTGTCAACGCTTTCAGGCTACCTGATTCCACCACGGCAAAATACCAGAAAACATCCTATTTCGACGAAAAACTAACGCAGTTCAACACCAGCAATCCTTTGGGGATAAAACTGGCGTTTACCACACGCCAATGGCCGGTTTCGGACGATAAGGCTTTTGGTGAACTTCAGCGTATCGATAGCAACACGCTCATGTTGGGCGACACGGCCGGTGCATGGTTTATGAGAGGCGTGATTAATAGTATGGTTCAAAATTATAGCGTGGCCATTGCTGCTTACGACAGTGTTGTAAAGATTAATCCCAATTTTTTGTACGCTTATTTTAACCGTGCGGCTTCCAGGGTCGAACGCGACGAGTTTGTCTATGCTGATCAGCAATATCAAAATACCATTACCATCAGCATGACCTCCGGGAGTCAGCCGGCAAAAAAGTTACCCCCGCCCAACCACCGAGCGAGCTTAAAAGATTATACCCGTGTCATTGCCCTTTACCCCGGACTTCCTTTTACTTATTATAATCGTGCTAACCTCAAAATTCTCATCAAGGACTACCAGGGAGCCATCAACGATTACTCCAAGGCCATTCAGCTGGAACCTGCCATGGCCGAGGCCTATTTTAATCGTGCCCTCACGTTACTTTATCTCCGCGAGGATAAACTGGCTTGTAAAGATTTGAGTAAATCGGGCGAGCTAGGGCTTAAAGAGTCGTATAATATTATTAAACGGTACTGCACGAAGTAGAGAGGAGTTTTTAGTCGTGCCGCCGCTATACAGCGTTGCTGAATAGCGGCAGCACGGCTCTTCATCATTTAAGCATTTAAGCATTTACGCCTTGACACATTCACCCATTTAACCATTCACGCACTACTCCCTCCTCTAATAATACTGCATCCCCGAGTTTTCGATGTTGCTAATCATTTCGGTTAAAAAGCCGGTTGACAAGGCGACAATAAGAAATACCAGGGTAAGTATGAGGAAAATCAGGATTAAAACACCATAAATGGTAAAGTAGAGCCCAATCTTTTTTTGGGCTTCAATCATCGAGTATTTATCACCTGACTGGTAGGCCAGGTCTATTTTGTTGGCGGCACCGGTAACCAGTATGCCCAGCCAAATAGGTATCCAGGCAAAAATAATCCCCACGATAGAGAGCGCGTAAAACACGCCGCCTATGATCAACAGAATACCGATAAACTTCATCCAGCCCTTGGAGCTGTAAAGGGGTGCACTTACCTGTTTAATAATCTTTTCTTCAACCTGATTGCTTGTTTCCATGATGTTGATTTTTTGTTGCAGTAAATGTCGGAAAAATTCTTACACTAACATCGAATAGTTTATAAAATAGTGGTTAGATTTCAGATTTTTATCTTAAACCACCTATCTTTGTGCTTTAAGTTATTTGATAATACGGTTTCATGAAATTTTTTAATCGATACATTCATAATTGGTTTTTCTATACCGGATTGATTTTCGTGGTGTGGATATCGTTTTTTGATAAGAACAGTTTGGTAGAACAATCAAAGCTTAGCAAAACCATTCGCGATTTGGATTCCCGAAAGCAGTTTTATAACACTGAACTGGAAAAAGCTTCCAACGAGATTAAAGCCTACGAAAAAGATACTGCCCTGCTCGAAAAGTTTGCCCGCGAAAAATATTACATGAAAAAAGATAACGAAGAGGTTTTTGTAATTGTAAGGGAAGAAAGTGGTGACTAGCATATTATCCTAGAGTTAATAGAAGAACCTGTTTTTTAATAATTTATTTTATTGTATTAGTACATTATAATGTATTTTAATTGAAA
>JANTGU010000313.1 GCA_024762735.1 Bacteroidales bacterium
TTTCAAAATCTTGGGGGTTTACCTTCTTTAAAAAATCACCTGAGTTTAAAATCTTAAACAGCAGTTTGTCACCCTCCTCACCATATTTTCCCAACAAAGTAGAAAGGTTTTCCATGGCCGGAGTTTCAATAGGCTGATAGCCAAACTTTTTAAAAACATCCTGAATGGTATTAAAAATGTAATTTCTTCGAGCCATCTCCAGGGGAGAAAAATCGCGGGTTCCTTTGGGTATGGAAGGTTTTTGTGCCATAATGTTCTTTTTTACAGGCTGCAAAAGTAGTAGTTTTTATGGTGCTGGACTATGAAAATCACAAAAACAAGCTGTGTTTGAAACCATAAACATCTTCCCCAAAATTTCTCCCAGAGCAACTTTGAAAAAGAATACTTTTGCAGAGTAAGTTATTTGCCGTTATTATATAGATTATTCCATGAATACCACCGAACCCATTTACCTCGATTACAACGCTACCACACCCATTGCCAAAGAGGTAGCCGATGCCATGCGTCCCTATTTGGAACACTATTTCGGAAACCCTTCCAGCGTGCACAGTTATGGCGTTAAAACCAAGATGGCCGTTGAAAAAGCACGCCGTCAGATTGCGGAGTTGATTAACTGTGATCCTTCTGAAATAATTTTTACCAGTGGTGGCACCGAATCGAATAACTATGCCATCAAGGGAATTGCCCTGGCCAACAAAAGCCGCGGAAACCACATCATCACTTCAGCCGTGGAACACCCGGCAGTTTTCGAGGTATGCAGCTACCTTGAAAAAAACGGGTTTGAAATCTCCACCATTCCGGTGGATGAATTTGGTATAATAAAAATGGATGACCTCAAAGCCGCCATCCGTCCCGAAACCATCCTGATTACCGTAATGCATGCCAACAACGAAGTAGGCAGCATTCAACCCATTGCTGAAATTGCCAAACTGGCCAAAGAACACAGTATCTTCATGCACTCCGATGCTGCCCAGTCGCTGGGAAAAATTCCGGTTAACGTGCAGGAGATGGGAGTGGATTTGCTGAGCATTGCCGGCCACAAGCTGTATGCACCCAAGGGTATTGGTGCACTCTACATTCGCAAAGGGGTTCATCTGGAAAAACTAATTCACGGTGCCGATCACGAGCAAAACCTGCGCGCCGGTACCGAAAACGTATTGGAAATAGTGGGTCTTGGTGCCGCCGCCCAGTTGGCAAAAGAACACCTTGACGAAAACATGAAGCACTACCAAACCACCCGTGACTACCTTCAAAAACTGTTAACCGACGCCTTACCGGCAGTTAAAATAAACGGCCATCCCGAAAAGCGACTACCCAACACCCTAAGCATCTCCTTTCCCAAGGTAGAGGCCAACACGCTTATCGACCGGCTGGAAGGTGTGGCGGCTTCGGCAGGAGCTGCCTGTCATGCCGAAAGTGTTGATGTTTCAGCCGTGTTGGAAGCCATGCTGGTTCCCCTTGATTTTGCCATGGGAACCATTCGGTTTTCCACGGGCAGAGGCACCACCATGGCCGATGTCAAAACAGCTGCTGATGAAATCATTAAAACGGTAAAACAGCTGATACCAAAGGATGAAAACATAACCACTTTAGCCGACAAACCTAAAGTCGGTGAAATTAAACTCACCCACTACACCCACGGGCTGGGTTGTGCCTGCAAAATACAACCTCAACACCTCGAAGCAGTGCTTCAAAAACTAAACCCCATTTTCGATAAAAATGTGCTGGTAGGTACTGAAACTGCCGACGATGCTACCGTTTATCAACTACGCGACGATTTGGCCATCGTACAAACCCTCGACTTTTTTACTCCCATTGTGGATGATCCTTACGAGTTTGGTGCCATTGCTGCCGCCAATGCCCTCAGCGATGTGTATGCCATGGGAGCAAAACCGCTGTTTGCCCTTAACATTGTTGGCTTCCCCGAAGACACCCTGCCCATGGAGGTGTTGGAACAGATACTAAAAGGCGCGCAGGACAAAGCCACCGAAGCCGGTATTCCCATCCTTGGCGGCCACACCATCGAAGACCCCGAGCCCAAGTATGGCATGGTGGTTACCGGCAGCCTGCATCCTGATGAAATCATCAAAAACACAGGGGCTGTTCCCGGTGATGTACTGGTGCTGACAAAACCACTGGGGACAGGTATTCTTTCTACTGCCATCAAGCGCGGTATGGTGGATGATGATCTCAAACAAGAGGTAACACAGTTGATGGCTACCCTTAACAAAACCGCTGCCGAAGCCTTAAACGGATATGATGTACACGCCTGCACGGATGTTACCGGATTCGGGCTGACGGGTCACCTGAAGGAGATGACCACGGGGTCAAAATGCAACGTGACCATTCACTACGCTGACGTACCTTACCTGCGGGAAGTGAAAAATCTGGCTACTGCGGGGGTCATTCCCGGCGGAACCTATAACAACATGGATTATGTAACGGAGATTGTTGACTATGGCAACCTGCCCCGCACCGACAGGCTGCTGCTTTGTGATGCCCAAACTTCAGGAGGATTGCTGGTGGCACTACCCGCGAATCAGGCTCAGGAGTATTTGAAAAAGCTCCACGCCAGCGGTCTGCACCAAGCCACTGTGATTGGGGAATTCACCGAACCAGGTAAAGGTATTATTAAGGTAATTTAGGCACAAAAAGGCTGCCTTATGACCACACGAAATAACCGGAGCTACATCTCCTTTTCGGTCAATGTTGGTTTGTGGGTGGAGACAGGAAAGGTTGCGACAAAAGTCATGTTGAACAGAAGAACACCAGATTTTCCTACCCGCTATCTCGTGAGTTAGATTTTTTTGGTAATCGACTGTGCTTGGCTTTCTATTACCATCCCCTACGGGGAATAGGTAACTTGTTCATGAGTTTTACAACTCATTTTTTTCCTATGGAGAAAAGTGTTGTGACAGAAATAGAAAGGTAAAACAGATAGCATCAACTCCTTACCGCGTAGCGGTTAAAGAATTGTATCTTACAGCGACCCCTTATATTTTCCCCGTAGGGGATACTGAACAATGGTGGCTTTTCGACCCAACCTATTCAGAACAAGACGATTTGCCAGACACTACCCCAATTACCTCAGAAACCTGTTGGGAGGCGATTCTCCCCGCACGTTGGTGCGTTTGGAGGCTCGCTCAATGACCGCCTTTTTTTCTTCGTTGGTGTACTTCGACCAGTTTCCAACCTCTTCGCCGGTTCGACGACAGCCAAAGCAAACGTCGTTGGAATCGCGAAAACATATTTTAATACAAGGGTTTGGTATCTCTTCCATGATTTTTCTAATTTTTGCCAAAGATATTATTTTTCTTTAGGGTGAAAGGTAGATGGAGTTGCACCCTCGTTGCAAACGAGGAAGAGAGAGAGGGAGGTTCTTGCCCCCCTCCCCTCTGCCAGTCTCCCCGGCAGGGCTTCCCGATATCGTG
>JANTGU010000314.1 GCA_024762735.1 Bacteroidales bacterium
CTCTACCACCAGCGACTCCTGAACATGGGGGAAATTATTGATCACCGACTCGATATCTTCAGGAAAGATATTTTCACCACTAGGCCCCACGATGACATTCTTGCTACGACCTCTGATAAATAAAAACCCATCTTCATCAATAAAACCAAGATCACCGGTTTTAAACCACCCGTCTTCTGTAAGCACCATTTTGGTTAATTCAGGTTCTTTATAATAGCCTTTCATCACGTTGGGACCTTTAGCCCATATTTCGCCCTCACCGGTTTCAGGGTTAGGATCGTTAATTTTAAGGGTAACACCTTCTAATACAGGACCCGTTGACTGCAGCTTAGTTCGTTTCGGATTGACACCTGCCAGCAAAGGTGATGTTTCGGTAAGTCCATAGCCAATGGCGTAAGGAAACTTAGCCTCCCGTAAAAAGGCCTCCACCTCTTTATCCAACTTGGCTCCTCCAATACCGAAAAACTTAAGATGCCCGCCAAACATGGCTTTCAATTTTTTTCCCGCCATTCGATTGAGCATTTTTCTAAACAAGGGCTTTTGATAAAGCGACTTGGTAATCTTTTTATCATTGAAGGCGGGCAATATTTTACTGCGGTAAATTTTTTCGATAATCAGCGGAACCGAAAGCATCAAGGTAGGCTTTACCAATTCTAATGCCGGCAAAAGGACAGCAGGCGTTGGCAGCTTGCGTAGATAATAGATGCTAGCACCCGATATAAAAGGTAACACGAAACCAATGGTATTTTCGTAGGTGTGCGACAAGGGCAGTATCGACAAAAATCTATCCTCAGGCTTTATCACCTGAACAGTTCGACTGGCCACCGCGTTGGAACAAATATTTTTATGAGTCAGCATCACTCCTTTCGACTTGCCCGTGGTACCCGATGTGTATATGATAGCGGCCAGCATATCTTCGCTTACCTTGTAGTTTCCTTCAGGTTTATCACCCAACTTAAACAACACCTCCTTGCCCTTGCAAACTGAAAAATCTTCAATATGTATGCGGGATTTTAACGAGCTAATTTTGAGATTTTCAACTTTAGTAATGAGTGCCCGCGAAACAAACATGGCTTTTGCCTCCGAGTGCGTTAACACATTTTTAATTTCCTGCCCGGTAAAGTCAGGCAGCAAGGGCACAACCACGGCTCCCATGTACGTAATGGCAAAATAGGCCACTCCCCAATTGGGCATGTTGGCACTTAAAATAGCTACCTTATCATTGGTTTTAACTCCCATTTTTTCAAGCATGGCAGTAACCGCCAAAACCCTTTCGTAGAAATCATGATAAGTAATGGGCGTATCAGCCACAAAGGCCACAGCAGGTCGTTGAGAGTAGCGGTTGGCCGACCTTTTTAATAATGCAGGAAAGGTAAGTTCAGGGAATGAATCGTTCATAATCAAATATAATATTTGGTTTCTAAATGGTTTATTAAATCGAAAATTATCGCGCTGCCTTAACAGGTAAAAACAATAAATCCTTTATCAACTTTAAACCACAAAAGTAATGTAAATAATTAACTTTCAGCATCCGGCTTCGCTTCAAGCATATCCTTTAATGCTTTAATCTGCTGCCTGGTGCCCAACACAAACAGTTTAAAGTTATCCATCAGCATGCGCTCGGGACTTGGATTAATAAGGAATTCACCGGTGGCCTTACGAATACCAATGATGTTTACTCCTGTCATCTTACGCAGCTGAACCTCCTTTAAAGGTTTACCCTTTAGCCAATCGGGAACGGTTTCAATCACAATTTCCTGTAGCACCACCGAGGCATCATCGTGAATGTTAAGGTGCTCCAAAAACTCAATCACTTCAGGTTGGGTTACCATGGAAGCCATGTGAGCCCCGCCAACCCTTTCAGGCATGACAATGCTGTCGACACCGGCAATGCGAAGTTTTTTCTCTGAACTCTCGTCCGAGGCACGACTGATAATATTCAGGTAAGCGTTCAGCGACCGTGCCGTCAACACCACGTAAAGGTTATCGGCATCGTTTGGCAAGGAGGTAATAAGAGCCTTGGCCGTTTTGATATCAGCCTTCAGCAAGACCTCATCAGCCGTGGCATCGCCTTCCATAAAGCGAACTTGTTGCCCAATGTTATTAATAACTATTTCATGATCCTTATCAATCACCACCACCGATTCGCCAAACGACTGTAGCTCACTTACTACCTGCTTGCCATTTCGGCCATAACCGCAAACTATGATATGATTTTCCATCCTCTTTAATTTTGATTTTCTGCTATATCCTTTAAAAATAAAGTTTATCTGACTCTGCAATAAACTCTGGGTAAACTGCGACAAAAAATAGGCAAGTATTCCAATGCTGGAAATAATTAATACAGAAGTAAATATTTTACCGGCGTCCGAAAGAGGCTGAACCTCGCGGAACCCAACCGTGGAGGTGGTAATGATGGTCATGTAAATGGCGTCTACCAAACTGTAGCCCTCCAGTATACTGTATCCCACCACACCGGCAATGATGACAATGATCAGGTAAACTCCTGCCATGATAAAGTTATACCGATGTCTGTTATCAACTTCCATAATCTATCTTCATTTTTTACTTTTTACAAATATACATCAATTACACATACCAACGCCATGAGGCTAATTTTGAAAAAAGAGTCAATAAAACAAGCTAACTACCATGAATAAATAGTACCTTTGTGAGGTTTTTAACATAAAAAGATATTCACCATGGAAAACAACAAGGTTATTGATATTTTAAAAGAAGCCATATTATTGGAACGTCGCGGCAAAGCCTTTTACACACAGGCTGCCCGTAATTCGGAAAGCAAATCGGCTAAAAAGATTTTTGAAATGATGGCCGAAGAAGAAGATGAGCACATTGCTTTTTTATCAATGCAGTTTAAAAACTACATGGAAAACCACGAGTTTTTAAGTAATCTGGAACATCACGATGACGATGATGCTGCCAGCGAAATTTTGACCGAGCAGATTAAAAAAGAGATTGATGCTGCCAGTTTTGAAGCCGCTGCCATTTCGGCTGCCATTGATTTTGAAAACCGCGCCATCGAAGTCTATTCGTCTAGAGCCAAGGAAGCTACCGACCCCAAAGAAAAGGAGATGTACCAAATGTTGGCCGATTGGGAAGGTGGCCATCACCATTTGCTGCATAAACTCAACGAAGACCTGAAAGAGCAAATTTGGAACGACAACAACTTTTGGCCATTTTAGATTGTTTTTGAAAACACTAAAAAAAAACCACAGATGTTTTAATAATAAAATCATTCGTGGTTTTTTTTATGACGTACCGGCTGTTATTTAGCTAAAATAACTTGTTTATTGAACAATAGTTCAATAAATTTGCCGACCAATTTAGAGTAGCCATGTCACCACGTCCTAAAAGACAGCGCCGATTGAACGAACCTCCATCCATCACAGGTTTTATACC
>JANTGU010000315.1 GCA_024762735.1 Bacteroidales bacterium
AAAAAACGTTTTAGCAATTTCATAATAATATTATATTATTTAGAAATAAAAATCAAAGATAACAAAATGTTGCTATTTCCACTCAACAACTGTTCCCCGGCTTTTGTTGAGGTATTTAGCGGGTATCGATGCTTTGATGGTATCCGCAAGCCGGTCAATCATTTTGGTTTTGGCATTGGCATCATTACCGCGATGGTCATCTACACCATGGTAATTAGCAGGTTAAGCAAGATGCAGCTCTTTAGCAAAAGCAAGTCACTGCTGAGTAACCTCCGCTTTTACGGGGGGTTGGCAGCCATCATGGTTGGAATTTATTGGTTAGTAAGCAATTTATAGGAGAAAATTGCCAATAAATTCGGATATTTGTATTTTATTTTACTTTAACCATGGACTTTCAAAATAACCCTCAACTTAAGCTTGCGCACGACTTTGTTCAACAAACCGGCAGAAACGTTTTTTTAACCGGAAAGGCAGGAACAGGGAAGACTACTTTTTTACACAACCTCAAACAACATTCTTCAAAACGAATGGTGGTGGTTGCTCCCACGGGGGTAGCAGCTATTAACGCGGCCGGCGTTACCATTCACTCCTTCTTTCAACTCTCCTTCGGCCCACAGATTCCCGAGTATATCCATGCACGTAACTCGGAAGAGAACCCGTCGCGGGCACAACGATTCAATCGTGAAAAAATCAACATCATTAAAAGCATGGATTTGTTGGTGATTGATGAAATAAGCATGGTGCGGGCTGACTTGCTTGATGGTATTGATGGGGTGCTGCGCAGGTTTCGCGACCGCAGCCGGCCTTTTGGCGGAGTACAACTATTGATGATAGGCGATTTGCAACAACTGGCACCGGTTGTAAAAGAGGACGAGTGGCACTTGCTTCGGAACCATTACGACACCCCTTTCTTTTTTAGCAGCAACGCATTGAAAAAAACACACTACGTAACCGTTGAATTAACCTTCGTTTATCGTCAAAAAGATGAACTTTTTATCAACTTACTGAATAAAGTGCGCGACAATCAAATTGACGAGGAGGTAGTTGAGTTATTAAACGAAAGGTATCAACCCAATTTTGATTTTGAAAAGCCGGGTTACATCATTCTTACCACCCACAACGCCAAAGCCAAAGCCATCAACGATGATAAAATGGCCATGCTGCCGGGAAAGGAAAGAAAGTTCGAGGCGGTCGTTAAAGGTAACTTTCCCGATTACATCTTCCCTACCGAATCGGTTTTGCACTTGAAAAAAGGGGCTCAGGTGATGTTTGTAAAAAATGACCATGAACCTGAAAAAAGGTTTTACAATGGGAAAATCGGCACCGTCATCAGCCTCAACAAAGATAGCATTGATGTACATTGCGAAGGGGATGAGGAGGCCATTGAGGTGGTTCCGCTGGAGTGGGAGAAGGTTAAATATTCGCTCGACGAGGCGAGTAAAGAGATTACCGAATCGGTGGAGGGTGTTTTTGTTCAGTTTCCGCTAAAACCGGCCTGGGCTATCACCATTCACAAAAGTCAGGGGCTTACGTTCGAAAAAGCCGTGATTGATGCCCAGGATGCCTTTGCCCATGGGCAGGTTTACGTGGCCCTCAGTCGGTGCAAGTCGCTGGAAGGGATGATCCTGAGCAGTAAAATCAGAAACACCAGCATTAAGCACGATACAACAGTAGAGCGGTTTACCAAGGATTTTGAAGAACGACAACCCGATCACAACGAGCTGGCCAAGTCAAAGCAGGATTTTCAAAAACAACTTCTTTTCGACTTGTTTGATTTTCAGTCGTTGCAACGACGGCTTTTTTATGCCATTAAGCTCTCTAAGGAACATGCTTCTGCCTTACAATTTGATTTGAAAGAACCTCTCGTAGGGATAAGCAACCAACTCAAAGAGGAAGTGGTAAACGTTTCCGAGAAATTTCATCATCAGCTCAGGGCTTTGCTCGCGGAACTCCCGGAAGCAGAAGAAAACAAATCACTGCAAGATAGGGTTATCAAGGCTTCCGATTATTTTTCAGAGAAAATAATGACGCTGCTGGGCAAGATAGATGAATTGGTGGTGGAAACCGACAACAAGGCCATTCGAAAATCGTTGAACAACGCCATTAATAATCTTAAACAAGAAACCGGTTTCAAGTACCAAACCCTGAGCGCCTGTAAAAAAGGGTTTGTTGTAAAAGAATTTATCAAGGCAAAGGCAAAAGCTGCCATTGAGGAGCCCCCGAGAACAAAGAAAAAACGCAAAGCCGAACCGGTGAGTACTCACGTGGAACACCCTGAGCTGTATGAACGGATAAAACACTGGAGAAATGCAAAAGTCGATGAGCTCAAATGGAGCCATTACATGGTGATATCGCTTAAAACCATGCGCGATTTAAGCAACAAGTTACCACTGACGCTTCCCGCACTTAAAACCATCAAGGGTCTGGGAAAAAAGAAAATCGAGCTTTTTGGCAGTGAGCTGGTAGAAATTATCTCTGACTATTGCGATGAAATAAATTTTATACCTGAACCCATCCTCATTCCTGAGGAGAAGCCCAAAAAGCCCAAAATTCCCACCAGGCAGATAAGCTTTGAAATGTGGAAGGAGGGAAAAAGCATCGAGGAAATAGCTGCTGAACGCGGCTATGTTGTCAGCACCATCGAAAGACACCTGACTCCTTATGTTGAAAGCGGTGACATTGCCATCGAGAAGCTGGTTGCTCCTGAAGTCCTGGAACTTATTGCCGGATACTTTATAGAACATCCGGACGCTTATGCAGGTGAAGCCAAAGAAGCGCTGGGTGAAAAAGTTACCTGGCGCGATTTACATTTTGTAAGAGCCTGGATAAACAGGAAGGATAAAACCTAAATCATTAAACCGGGCAGGCTTAATTGCTGTTGATGGCGTTAAACATGAAAAACAGGTTAATTTCATGGTCAAAACCTTCGAAAGCCGGAATATTCACATCATCATTATACAACTTACCCGACAAGGTAAATATTCGATAATTACCAGCACCCGGACGGGTAACCAACATTTGAAACTGTAATGTTTCGTTCAACCTCAAATCATCACAAATTAATTGCATTTCAACCGATTGAGCCTGGTTAATGTTTTTTTGAATAACGAGTTCGCTGACAGGGAGGATGCCTTTAAAAACATATTCTCTATTATCGCTGTCGGTGTTTTCAATTTGGCTTTCTTCACCATGAGTGAGGTCAAAATCTGTACTTTTGAGGCGGGCAATAAAATTCCCGGTCTTATAATCAATACGAACGGTAAGTTTTTTATTCTCCCAACTAAATGGTTTTCCATTTTTGGTGGCAGTAATCTTTAATGTTGCTTTAATGGTTTGGTAATGGGTTTCCTGTGAAAATACCGTCGAAAAAGCAACAACAAAAACAGCAGTTATAAAAACTCTCATAGTAACGGGTTTTTT
>JANTGU010000316.1 GCA_024762735.1 Bacteroidales bacterium
CGCTGACGGGTAATTTGAATAAGCCCGAACTTGGATGGGGGCAGGATGCTGTGCTTGGCGCGATCCTTCGCCATTTCCTCTTTCATGCGTTCGTAAAGCGCCCGGCGGTTTTTTGCGTCGTGCATGTCGATAAAATCGACCACGATAATGCCTCCCATATCACGCAGCCGCAGCTGTCGTGCTATTTCGGAAGCGGCTTCGAGGTTGGTAAGCAGCGCGTTTTCTTCCTGCGACTTTTCCTTGTTAACGCGGTGTCCGCTGTTAACATCAATCACATGCAGGGCCTCGGTGTGTTCGATGATCAGGTAAACCCCACTGCGGATGGTAACGTTTTTACCAAAGGAGTTTTTTATCTGCTTGTCGACACCAAAATACTCGAAAATAGGGGTTTTACCCTTGTAAAATTTAACAATGTCTTTTTTGTCAGGCGCTATTCGTTCGAGGAACGTCCTGGTTTCATCATACATTACCCTGTCGTTAACGTAAATGCTGTTAAACGACTCGTTGAGTAAGTCTCTAAGTATCGCGGTGGTACGGTTGAGCTCGCTCAGTACCTTTTGCGGAGCCTTGAGGTTGGGGAGTTTGGCCATAACCTTCTCCCATTTCTCGATTAATATTCTAAGGTCGGTATCCAGCTCACTAACTTTTTTATTTTCGGCGACCGTTCGAACGATCACGCCGTAATTGTTAGGTTTAATGCTTTGGATAAGCCTTTTTAACCTGCTCCTTTCATCCTTGTTTTTAATTTTCTGTGAGATAGAAATTTTATTGGAGAAAGGCATCAGAACCAAATATCTTCCCGGAAACGAAATCTCGGTGGTAATGCGCGGCCCCTTGGTAGAGATAGGCTCTTTGGCTATCTGAACGACAATTTGCTGACCACTGGTGAGTACCGAGTTAATTTTTCCGGCTTTGTCAATGTCAGGTTCGAGTTTAAATTTTTCAAAACCCACCAGGTGGGCTCTGCCCTGGGTGCCCAGTTTGGTAAATTTATTTAACGACCTGATTTGAGGGCCAAGATCAAGATAATGCAAAAATGCATCTTTATCGTGGCCCACGTCCACAAAGGCAGCATTCAGTCCGGGCATTATTTTTTTTACTTTGCCCAGGAACACATCTCCCACGGAGAAGTTGTTGCTGTTTTGTTCCTTGTGAAGTTCAACGAGATTTTTGTCCTCAAGCAACGCAATATTAACCTCCGCAACACCAGAATCGATCATTAATTCTCTGTTCAAAATGTTTGGATTTAAATTAATACTAGTTGCACTAAATCTTGGTAACTATTTAGTGTCATGCCGTTGAACAAAAAGATATAATCATCTGATTTGTTCATACCGCACTCATAACACTGATAAGTTACAACTTTTCATTGTTTACTAAATGTTTCGAGACAAACTTATGTAAGAGGGGATGTTTAAAAAAACAAAAGGCTGTTTAAAAAGTTTATTGTTTTGAAACAATTGATTTGCTGTAATCGAATTTTGCCTGTTGCAGGCTGAAATCTCGTTTATTAAAAAAGATTTTCGATCATGCACGAAATAACGTTTCAGTACTTTTTAAACAGCCCCGGCATTCAGGAAATATTACTATTTCTTCTTATGCCTGTTTTTCCGCAAACGTTTTTTACGTTTGTGGGTTGCCATCTTATGTCTCTTCCTCTTTTTTCCGTTTGGCATAATATTATCTATTAAAGGTTAAACTATTTTACTTTGTTTTTAACTTCGTTTACAAAAGTTTTGGCAGGTTTAAAGGCTGGGATGTTGTGCGCGGGAATAATAATGGTTGTATTTTTTGAAATGTTACGTCCTGTTTTTTCAGCTCTTCTTTTTACAATAAAGCTTCCAAAGCCTCTTAAATAAACGTTTTCACCGTCAGCCATGGTATCTTTAACAGTTTCCATGAATGATTCAACAACTGCCTGTACGGCTACTTTTTCAATACCTGTTTTGGTAGCTATTTCTGCTACGATTTCTGCTTTTGTCATATCCTTATACTTTTTAAATGATTAAAAATTAGATTATTATTTGGAAGGCAAAAATAAAACAATTTTAATAGCCACGACGAAATAAAAAGGTTTTTTCTTTCTAAATGATTAATATGGCAGAAATTAAGGGAAGTTTCACGAAAGTGCAGACATTCTAAAATACATTTTAAAGGAATACAGCCTTTCAACCCCCGGGCTGAACCCCGGGAGAGAGAGGATAAGAGCGCAACCATCTTCACTCCTCCGGCCCCGTATAGCTATAGGGGATCCTGGAGAGCAAAGCCTAAATATTTGTTATCGTACTTTGTGGGCTTCATGTTTTTTAAACTCTATCTCAGAGCAACGCTTCGTCTCCGTTCATGCTTCGACTCCGCTCATGCTTCGACTCCGCTCAGCATGACACATAATTATGTGGTTGTTTGTTATTACTGTCACACTGAGCGTAGTCGAAGTGCGACTGTTTAACTTCTTATGTTTCACCAGTCGATTTTTCTTGTCATACTTCAATTACACTTCTAATGACAAATCTATTGTAAGTTGTTGTATTTCTAGAATTTATATAAACACCAAACATTCGTTTAACCCCGGGCTTTCCTAAGGACTCCTTTGGAGAACCCCGGGGGAGAAAGGATAGCCACTCTCACTCCTCCGGCTACTCATGACAACAATACTGTATATTGTAGTATTTCAATGATTTATCAAAACAATAAACATACGTCCAACCCCCGGGCTGAACCCCGGAGGAGAGAGGATAATAGTACAGCCATTTTCACTCCCCCGGCCTCGTATAGCTATCGGGCAGCCCGGAGGACAATCAGGTTTTTGTCATTGCATTTTATGGGCTCCATGTTTTTTGGAGTCTTATGTCTCGAGTTAACGTTGGGTTGTGTTGCAAAAAACAAGCTAACCTCCATCACCAAGACTTAGTCCATTTAGATTTATACAAAGTAACCCTCAGCGACAAAACTTTTTTACCTTTGCAAAAAAAGATTATCCATGCAAAAACCTGCCAAAACCCAAACCCCTGTTCATGCTATTATCGCCCACCGATGGAGTCCCAGGGCATTTAGCAATCAGCCTGTTGAGGAGGATAAAATCACCGCTTTGCTGGAAGCTGCCCGCTGGAGTTCTTCGGCTTTTAACGAGCAACCCTGGCGCTTTATCGTTGGAAAAAAAGGGGAAGCCACATGGGAAAACATACTGGAAACCTTGGTGGAGTGGAATCGACAGTGGGCCAAAACAGCCCCGTTGATGATACTCAACATAGCCAAGCTTTCGTTTACCCATAACAACAATCCCAACGATGTAGCAGAATATGATTTGGGGCAAGCGGTAGCCACCATGACATTGGAAGCAGTTCACCAGGGGCTTTTTAGTCACCAGATGACCGGCTTTGACCCCAAAAAAGCGGCTGAGCTATTTCACATCCC
>JANTGU010000317.1 GCA_024762735.1 Bacteroidales bacterium
AATCCACCTTACTAATAAGGTGGATTTTTTTTTATTGTGTACTCAAAAGAAATTAATCAATCTCCCAGGTATTGCCGCTGTTGAGCAAATCGTCCACATTTTTATAAGGAGAAACTTCTTTTTCGTGTTCTACGGCATTCCACACGGCATCGTCCAAAGTTTGGAACGGAGTAGCTCTGATTACACCAAGTGCCACCGGAAATTCCGGTGTCATCATGCTGGCGAGCATCATGTGAATACCGGCATCCTCGGTGGTAGGATCGTGAACCAGAATATCATCTTCGGTAACGCCATCTTCGCCAATGGTAACCACTTTAAGTTTGGTTCCGTCAAGCACGATACCTTTGTTATTATCTTTTCCGAAAATCATGGGTTTACCGGCTTCCAAAACTAATTGGTTATCAGCTTTGGTATCTCTACCGGTGATGTCGCCATGGATTTTGTTATTAAAAATAACGCAGTTGGCAAGAATCTCAACGATAGATGCTCCGCGATACATGGCAGCTTCAAGAAAAACTTTTTGCATTAGTTTAGGATTAGTATCCACCACGCGGGCAAAAAACTTGCCTCTTGAACCAATTACCAATTCGCCGGGATTAAAAGGTTGTTCAAACACTCCCTGGGGAGATGTTTTTGTTTTCTGCCCTTTGAAGGTTGTTGGCGAGTACTGTCCTTTAGTCAAACCATAAATACGGTTGTTAAACATCAGGTAGGTAATGTCAACATTACGGCGGGCAACATGAATAAAGTGGTTGCCACCAATGGCCATGGAGTCACCATCACCACTAATCATCCAAACGTTAAGCTTGGGGTTGGCAATTTTAATACCCGTGGCCAGCGCGGCAGCACGACCGTGGATGCCATGGATACCATAAGTGTTCATATAATAAGGAAAACGCGAGGAGCATCCGATACCGGAAACTACCACGAAATCTTCTTTTTTAAGATTCAGCTTTTCACCCACGACAGGAAAAACTGCTTCTACCGACCGCAAGATGGCGTGGTCGCCACAACCCGGGCACCATTTTACCATCTGATCGCTTTCAAAATCCTCTTTGCTGAGTTTGACAGGTTGGGTTTGTATTTTACTTTCCATAGTGCTATTCATTTAAAAGGGCGTTAAACTGATCTTTCAACTCGTTAACCATAAAGGGCAATCCCTGAATTTTGTTATACTGACGATAAGTAAACTGTGGGAATGTCATGCGCAACACGTTAACAAATTGACCCAGGTTAATTTCGCAAACAATAATTTTTTTGAACTTTGAAAATACTTCAGCAGTATTTTTTGGCATAGGTTTAATATACCTGAAATGAGCCAGGCTCACTTTTTTGCCTTCAGCTCTGAGTTCTTCAACAGCAGTAAGCATCACACCATAGGTTCCTCCCCAGCTTACTACCAGGATATCACCCTCTTCATCACCCTCTACTACCAGATCGGGAATGTAGTTGGCTACACGTTCTACTTTTTCTTCTCTAAGGTACGACATCTTTTGGTGGTTCAACGGGTCGTGTGAAACATTACCGGTGATATCTTCCTTTTCCAAACCGCCCAAACGGTGACGCAAGCCGGGCGTACCGGGTAGTGCCCAGGCACGGCTAAGTTTTTCGGCATCACGCTTGTAAGGAGCATAATTGGGGTCGTTAGCTTCTACAATAGGAGGATTGATCTCGGGCAGGTCGGCGACTCTTGGAATTTTAAATACTTCCGAACCGTTGGCAATCGATCCGTCAGTAAGCAAAATAACAGGTACCATGTGTTCCATGGCTACCTTGGCAGCTTCGTAAGCACCATAAAAACAATCAGAAGAACTTTTGGCTGCCATGACCACGGCAGGACCTTCACCGTTTCGGCCATATAATGCCTGCATTAAATCCGATTGTTCCGATTTGGTTGGTAAACCAGTGGACGGGCCGCCGCGCTGCACGTTGATTACTACTATCGGTAGCTCAGTCATAACAGCTAACCCAATGGCTTCGCTCTTTAGTGACAAACCAGGACCCGAAGTGGAAGTAACTGCCAATGCACCGGCAAAGCTGGCACCAATGGAGGATACCACCCCACCAATTTCATCTTCCATTTGCTGCGAAATGGCATTAAACTGTTTATGTTTGGCAATTTCCTGTAAAATTTCGGTAGCAGGAGTAATAGGATAAGAACCTAAAAACACGTTTCTGCCTGATCTTTCCGAAGCAGCTAAAATACCCCATGAAGTAGCGAGGTTACCGGTAATATTACGGTAGCGACCTTTGTTTAACGGGGCAGGCTCTATTTTAAAGGTATTGGCAAATACTTCGAGGGTTTCGGCAAAATGATAACCTGCTTCCAACACCTTTTTGTTGGCTTCCACAACAACAGGATTCTTTTTAAACTTCTGCTCGAAAAAGCTGAATGTTTTTTTGTAGTCGCGACTGAACATGTAAAATACCATACCAAGGGTAAACATGTTTTTCGACTTCATGGCTGATTTATTATCCAAAGCCATCTCTTTGACAGCCTCTTTGGTGAGTGTTGAAATTGGGGCTTGTACCACCAAATACCCGTTTAAAGTGTCATCCTCTAACGGATTGGATTCATAACCGGCTTTTGCCAGATTCTTTTCAGTAAATGCATCGGTATCAACGATGATAATTCCGTTTGACTGAACCCACTTCAGATTCGCTTTTAACGATGCGGGGTTCATGGCTACCAATACATCGGCGCGGTCGCCTGAAGTATGAATATTGTTGTGTCCAAATCTGATTTGAAATCCGGAAACACCTGATACGGTTCCCTGAGGTGCTCGTATTTCCGCTGGGTAATCGGGAAAGGTTGCGAAATCATTACCTGCGAAGGCTGTTGAATCTGAAAAAAGATTACCGGTAAGTTGCATACCGTCTCCCGAGTCACCGGCAAATCTTATTACTGCGCTTTCCAGTTCAACGACTTTTCCTTTATGCGTTGTCATAAATTTTATTTTTTAAACGAGACAAAATTAAGTCAATTCTTTTACGCCCAACCAAATAGAAGTGTTTTTTTTATTAGTTATATGAGCCTCTGTTATATGTGTTAACAATTTTTTAAAAGACTGCTAATAAGATGAATAGAAGATTGTCAATAAAATACTAGTTCGATAATATTGTTTAATTATAACAAGTCTAAATTCCAAATTGGTGCCAATCTTATTTATTTAGATTTAAATAAAATATTCAAGTTTTGAGGCATCAGTATAACATTTGTATATATTTGCCATGAATTTTGAACTTAAAAAATTAGTATTATGGCTTACAAAATTAGTGACGATTGTACCGCTTGTGGTACTTGCATCGACGAATGTCCGGTTGAAGCTATATCAGAAGGTGATATCTATGTTATCGATCCTGATCTCTGTACAGACTGTGGCGCTTGCGCCGACGTTTGTCCTGTTGAA
>JANTGU010000318.1 GCA_024762735.1 Bacteroidales bacterium
CTTTGCTTTTTTTGAATCTTTCGTATTTCTTGCTTTTTAATTCCATTTCTAATATCTATCATGCATTTCCGATTAATAAGATAATTCAGCAAAAGAGAAAACAGAGCCAATATGAAACCAAACAAGATAAATTCATTAATATTAAAATTATCAGTATCAGCAAGTGAATAGGCTTTGTAAATAAAAACCATGAATAGTCCTAATAAAAATAGCATGGTAGAAAAAACATATCCTGTTCTACACTGATATATTATGGCTTTTTTCTCTTCTTTCGTCAGCTTTGCAATGATACTATTTCCCATTATATCTGTTTTTATACCCTAAGCATAAATTCCTGTTTTAAAAGAGGCATGCCAAGGTAACGTCGCAGCAGTTGCGCTGTTGTGAAGACATCTTTTTCACAATAGATGGCTATTCTTTGCAAATCTTTCTCTTTCCAATAGACATCTCCCACCTGACTCCCGTCGATGTCATCTTTGGGCGTGGGTATATCAAAAATAGCAGCGAGCAGCTCCAACGAAGTATAGTGTTTGTAGTCGCCAAACTTCCATAAATCCATGGTGTCCAGATGACGAACTTCCCAGGGTTTTTTTCCGGCGATATTGAGTATTTCGGGCAATTTCAAGCCGTTTACCAACATTCTTCGTGCAATATACGGAATGTCAAACTCTTTGCTATTATGCCCGCACAGCAGGTATCGCTGACCGGAATAGCTGCGGTTTAGCAATGATGCAAAATCCTGCAGCAAAACAGCTTCATCATCGCCATAGTATGATTTAACTCTAAAGGCGTTACCACTGACAAATCCGCACGAGATACAAACTATCTTTCCAAATTCAGCATAAATACCGGCTCTCGGATAAAGCTCTTCCGGTGATAGATCAGGTTCATTACGACCAATGATGGCTGCTTTTTTATCCCAAAGCTTTTGCATTTTTTCCGGCAACTGATTGTAATCGGAAGTACCCGGAACGGTTTCGATGTCTAGAAATAAAACATCTTCCAAACGTAATTGATCTAACATTTTTCCTCCTTGTTTTACAGGGTTATTTTGAAGTGTGAAAATTATAAATAAAAACGGGATGCCCGTAAGTAAGATTCTTAAAAAAACAAAACGATCTCGTTTTAGGGAGGGTAACTTGCAGATATGTTTTATTTCATTATCCCCTACGGGGAATGGATTTGACGATGCCTGAGTTACAAGTCAGCTATCCCCTACGGGGAATGGAGCTGATGATGTCTGAGGTACAAGTCAGCAATCCCCTATGGGGAATGGACCCATTATACATGAGTAGTACCTCAGACATCCCCTACAGGGAATAGCAAGGTTTAGTTTTTGCCACCAATCTTCTCCGTTGTCATCTAATTACGGGAATTTCACGAATTTTTAAGTTGTGATTTCTTGTTGTCTTTGTAGCGCCTAATTCTGATATTCAGATAAGCAAACAACAGGGTCATCAGGGGACTTATCAGGTTAAAAAAGGCGTAAGGAAGATACGAAAGGGTAGGCACACCCAGCACCCTTGCCTGTGTGGCACCGCCCGTATTCCAGGGTACCAGCACCGAGGTAACGGTACCGGAGTCCTCGAGCGTCCGGCTCAGCACTTCCGGTTTGAGCCCGCGGTCGCGATAAGCATCGTGATACATCTCGCCAGGTACCACAATGGAGATATACTGATCGGAAGCAGTTATGTTAAAAAATATGCACGAAAAGGTAGTGGAAGCAACAAGCGAGGAATCCTTTTTAACCAACCTCAAAATAGAACGGGTAATTTTTTTAAGCATCCCGTTGGCTTCCATAATACCTCCAAATACCATGGCAGAAATAATCAACCAAATGGTTTGAAGCATCCCGGCCATGCCGCCGGCGGTAAACAAATCGTTCATGGCAGGATTGGAAGTATTGATGGCCGTATCACCGTAAACTGCCTGCATCACTGCAATATAAGAAGCTTTAAAATAGTTGTCGGACACTCCCGACAAATCACTAATAATCTGAGGTTGAAAAATGACGGCGGCAATGCCTCCCAGCAGCACACCGGCACCCAGTGCGGGTAACGGGGGTACTTTTAAAACGATAATAGTAAACAAAATAGCAGGTACCAAAAACAACCAGGGAGAAATAACAAAAGTACTGCTAATAGCCTGTTGCACTTCGTTAATATGAGCTACTGATACCGTTTCATCTTTTGAAAATCCCATCACTAAAAAAATAATTAATGTTATGGTCATGGATGGCACCGTAGTGTAAAGCATATACTTGATATGGGTAAACAAGTCGGTGCCGGCCACGGCAGGTGCCAGGTTGGTGGTATCTGATAAGGGGGAAATTTTATCGCCAAAGTAGGCTCCCGAGATAATGGCACCGGCCACCACAGCCTCGTTAAAACTCATGGCATTGCCAATTCCCAGCAGGGCCACCCCGATGGTGGCGATGGTCGACCATGAACTCCCCGTGGCCAACGATACTATACCACTGGTAACCACGGCTGCAAACAAAAATATGGAGGGATGTAAAATATCCAATCCATAATAGATAAGCGCGGGCACTACCCCGCTGATTAACCAGGTTCCTGCCAGGGCGCCAATAAAGAGCAAAATTAATATGGCCGGCATGGCAGTGCCAATGGATTTCACAATTTGCTGCCGCATGTCGTGCCAGGTATAACCTTTCCTCAGACCCAGCAAGCCCGATAAGGCTGCCGCCGACATCAGGGCTACCTGATTGGCTCCCGCCAGGGTATCGTCCCAAAACAACACGTTTAGCGATAGCATTACAATCAGGAAAAGAATAGGAATTAACGATTCCAACAAGGTAGGCTGTTGCTGAGTTTTAGACATTAACTGCAATTAATTTTTGCCCGAAAATACAGATAAATTACTTGTGAGCAACGGAATTTAAAACTTTTTCAAAGGCATCCAGCATTTTTTCCTTTTTCAATGGTTTGCTCATATAATAAAAGTTGCTTCTTTTCATGACATCTTCACGCTCGTCTTCCAACGAAAAAGCAGAGTTTAAAATAATACCCAAATTGGGATACTTTTCAAAAAGAATTTGGGCTAAATCCAAACCGGAAGCATCAGGCAAGTTAACATCCAACAACAGTATATCAGCGGGTTCTGTCTTCAAATGGCGCATCAACTCTTCTCCGCTTTTAACCCTGACAAAGTTTTTGGTAAGACTTTTTAAAATAATTTTAATGTAAAGATAGCTTAGCTCATCATCCTCTGCTATAAGAATTCGTAAATCTTTATATTTATTATTCAAGTTTGGCATATTTAACCTATTGTATCAACAATCAAAGGTACATTATTTATTAATATCACCAGGTTTCAGAAACTCAAAAACCTTAATCAATTGTAAAGTCAGCTTGAATAGATTATTAAATTTTAACATCCTATA
>JANTGU010000319.1 GCA_024762735.1 Bacteroidales bacterium
GCTGTTTCGGTGGGTACGGTTTTCATTGCTTCCGAGGAGTGTCCTGTTTCTGATGGTTACAAGCAGGCTATTTTAGATTATGGTGCAAAAGATGTAGTGCTTAGCGAAAACCTTTCGGGAACCCCCCTCACGGTGATCAATACTCCTTATGTTCAAAAGGTGGGTACCAAATCGAGCGGGCTCACTAAAATGATGCTGAAAAATAAAAAAATTAAAAAGTGGGTTAAGATGTTTGTGGCCGTCAAGGGAATGAAAGCCATCGAAAAGGCTGCCTTTAGTGCTACTTATAAAACCTTTTGGGTGGCAGGCCCCGGCATCGAGCATATCCATGCTATCAGACCCGTGAAGGAGATTGTGAAGGATATAGTGAGTGGCTATTGGAAAGCGAAAGCAAACCCTACAGATTTTTAAACAAAAAAGTTTATCATTGAAGGTTAATACTATGGCTGATAAAACCTAGCCAACTGCAATCAGGTCCCACCGGTGTCCATAAAATCTCTATTTTTGTTGTCAGCCCATGTATCTCAATACCCATACCTATTACAGTCTTCGCTATGGAACCTTCTCCATTGAAAGGTTGGTTCAGCAGGCTAAAGAATATGGCGTTAAGAAGTTGGTATTGACAGATATCAACAACGTTACCGCCGTCCCCGATTTTGTTTCAGTCTGTAAAAAGGAAGGGATTGAACCTGCGGCCGGCATCGAGTTTCGACGGGATGGAAAGCTCTTGTACGTCGGCATCGCCAAAAATAATAACGGGTTTCAACATCTTAACAGGTTTCTTAGCGAGTGTACACTGAACAAAAAACAGTTGCCCTTTCCTGCTCCCAAGTTGCCGGATACGCATATCATTTATCCGTTTCAAAATCAACCAGAGCACGTATTAAAACCTAATGAATGGATTGGCGTAAATCCGAAACGAACCTCTAAACTCTTTCGTGTTGGCTCTGAGCTTCTTCAAAAGATGGTGGTGCTGCAACCGGTAGTATTTGGCAATGAAAAAGAGTACTATCTGCATAAAAATCTCAGGGCCATCGATTACAATACCCTGCTCAGCAAGCTAACGCCTGAGATGGTGGCTTCGGAAAATGATACTTTTCTTTCGCCAAAGGCAATACGAGAGGCTTTTGCCTCCTATCCGGTTATCTGTTCCAACACCGAAAAAATAATGGCCGAGTGCGAAATCGATTTCGATTTTGGAAAAGATAAAAACAAAGCTACCTTTACCGGGAGCCGGGAAGAGGATAAAATTCTATTGGAAAAGCTTGCCATGGAAGGGATGCAATATCGCTATGGCAATCATAATGAAAAGGCGAAAAAAAGGCTGTTGCAGGAGTTGAAGGTGATTCACGATCTGGGTTTCGGGGCGTATTTTTTAATTACTCACGACATCATCACCTATTCAATGTCACGCGGGTTTTATCACGTGGGGCGGGGGAGCGGTGCCAACAGCATCGTGGCCTACTGCCTGAAAATTACGGATGTTGATCCCATTGAACTGGATCTCTACTTTGAGCGTTTTTTAAATCCTAAACGGACCTCCCCACCGGACTTTGACATTGATTACTCCTGGAAAGACCGGGCGGAAGTGCAGCAATATATCTTTGACCGGTATGGCAGCGAACATACGGCATTCTTGGGAACTACCGTAACGTTTAAAGGGAAATCAATTTACCGGGAGCTGGGAAAGGTACATGGACTGCCCAAAGAAGAAATCGATCGGCTTACCGCCAATCCCAAGGCAGAAGTCAACCGAAACAGCATCAACCGGCATATTGAATCCATTGCCAGGATGATGGTTGGGTTTCCAAATCAGCGAAGCATTCATGCCGGCGGCGTGTTGATTTCGGAAAAGCCCATTACCTGTTACACCGCGCTGGATATGCCTCCCAAAGGCTTTGCTACCACGCAGTGGGATATGTACGTGGCCGAAGCGTTGGGTTTTGAAAAACTGGACATCCTCAGCCAACGGGGCATCGGCCATATTAAGGAGGCCGTTGAACTGGTGAAAAAAAACAGGGGTATTAACATTGATATCCATCAGGTGGAGCGGTTTAAAACCGATGACAAGGTGCGCCAACAACTTCGCGATGCCGAAACTAACGGTTGTTTTTATATTGAAAGTCCTGCCATGCGCGGGCTCCTTAAAAAGCTTCAATGCAGCGATTACCTGACCCTGGTGGCTGCCAGTTCCATCATTCGTCCGGGGGTGGCCAAATCGGGTATGATGCGCGAGTACATATACCGCTTTCATCATCCCAACAATTTTCAATATATCCATCCGGTGATGAAAGAACAGCTGGCAGAAACTTATGGCGTGATGGTGTATCAGGAGGATGTGTTGAAAGTTTGTCATCATTTTGCAGGGCTTGATTTGGCTGACGCCGATGTGTTGCGGCGGGCCATGAGCGGGAAGTTCAGGTCGCGCAGCGAGTTTCAGCGAATTGTGGATAAGTTTTTTGCCAACTGCAAGCAGCGTGGTTACCCCGGGGAAATTACCAAAGAGGTGTGGCGGCAGATTGAAAGTTTCGCCGGCTACTCGTTCTCCAAGGCGCACTCGGCTTCTTATGCCGTTGAAAGTTTTCAGAGTTTGTATTTGAAGGCTTACTTCCCATTGGAGTTTCAGGTGGCCGTCATCAATAATTTTGGCGGATTTTATCACACCTGGGTCTATTTTAACGAGCTGGTCAGGCAAGGCGGCAAGTTGCATCTGCCCTGCGTGAATCATAGCGATTATCTTACCAACATTACCGGTGATGAGGTGTACATGGGTTGGGTGCATGTGCAAAGGCTGGAGCGGAATCTGGCCGATCGCATGGTGGATGAGCGGAATCAAAACGGTTTCTACCAATCCATGGAAGATTTTATTAACAGGGTGCGGCCGGGCAGAGAGCAGATGGTGATACTCATCAGGATTGGTGCTTTCCGTTTTACGGGTAAAGAAAAAGCGCGGCTGTTATGGCAAGCGCACGCACTGGTGTCGAAAAAACCGCCACCACGCGAACATGGAGTGCTGTTTGATACTCCATCAAAAAAGTTTACGCTGCCTGAGCTGGTTCATACTGCTATTGAAGATGCTTATGATGAAATCGAGCTGATTGGTTTTCCGGTTACCACGAATGCCTTCGATATGCTGCAGACTTCGTTTAGGGGCGAGATAATGGCTCGTCAGATGGATGCGTTTTTAGGTATGCAGGTGCGTATGGTGGGGCGGCTGGTAACCATCAAGTATGTAAAGACGGTTAAAAACGAGATGATGCACTTTGCTACTTTTCTGGATTACGAAGGGCAGTTTTACGACAGTGTCCATTTTCCTGATTCATTAAAAAGATATCCATTTCAAGGGTATGGAATCTACCTGATGCAGGGAAAGGTGGTAGAAGAGTTTGGGTACA
>JANTGU010000320.1 GCA_024762735.1 Bacteroidales bacterium
ACAGGACTGTTAAAAGAAAAAATGGCTTTTAATGGCATGGTCATTACCGATGGACTTGATATGAAAGGGGTAACCAACAACTATGGCAACGACAGTGTTTCGTACCTTGCCTTTGTGGCCGGTAACGACTTGCTGTTGATACCGGATGATGTGCCCTCGGCGGTCAAAACCATTTCAGAGGGTGTTCGCGAAGGCAGAATCCCGGAAGTAAGGTTAGAAGAGAGTTGTAAAAAGATATTGAAATACAAATACCTGACCGGTGCCTGGAAACGAGAAAAAATAGAAACCGACGGGCTGTTGCATGATTTAAACAGACCGGAATATAAAAAGCTGGCTGATAAAATGTTTGCCGAATCCATCACACTTGTAAAAAACCAGGGCGACTTACTGCCTATCAAAAAGGATAATAAGAAAGCCCTTTTGGTGGTACTGGGCGAAACCAAACCAACACCCTTTGAAAAGAATCTTGCCCCACTAAAGATTAAAAAGGTGGTGCGTTTATCGCATAACCCCGAAGCTAAAGATACCAAATGGCTTTTAAAAAAGGCTCACAACTACAACAGAACCATCGTGGCCATTTTAAACACCAATATTCTTGCAGGAAAACATTTTGGTATTTCTGACGAAGATGTGATGCTGGTGGATTCGTTGGCGCAATTAACCAACGTGGTATTGGATCTTTTTGCCAGTCCTTATGCGCTGGCCTATTTCAAGCAGTTGGAGCGTATTCCCGCTGTCATGGTTTCATACCAGGAAAAGGAGGCGGCACAAGCAGCCTCGGCAAAAATCATCAAAGGGGTTTTCAAACCCACGGGGAGCCTGCCGGTAAGTATTGCCGGTTTTGAAGCGGGTACCGGCATCAGCAACCTGCACACATCCATGGATTTTGTGCAGCCCGAAAAGCTTGGGATCAATACTGACATCTTAAAAAAGATTGACTCTACCGCCCTGAATGCCATTGAAATTGGTGCCACTCCCGGATGCCAGATACTGGCTGCCAAAGACGGCCACATTTTTTACAATAAAACCTTCGGCTATCAAACCTACGACCAAAAAAGGGCGGTTGAAAAGGAGGATGTATATGACCTGGCCTCGCTCACGAAGATTTTGGCAACCACCATCTCGTTGATGAAGCTGGAGGAGACCGGCCGTATCGATCTAGATAAAAAAATGGTAACTTATCTTCCCATGCTAAAAGGTACCAATAAAGAGGATTTAAAGTTTCGGGATGTATTGACCCATCAGGCGGGTTTAACCCCCTGGATTCCCTATTACGATTCCACCTTGCGCGATTACGGCCCCGATACTGCTATTTACCACGCGACGATATCGGAGAACTATCCCACCCGCGTGGCGGAAAAGATGTATATCAAAAAAAATTACGCTTATCAAATCTACCGGATGCTGCTGGAATCGCCCATGAGCGATAAAAAAGAGTACCATTACAGCGATTTGGGATTTTACCTTTTCCGTACCATGATTGAGGATATTACCAGCCAACCGCTGGAGGAGTACGTGCAGGAGACCTTTTATCAGCCCATGGGCTTAATCCATCTTACCTACCTGCCCAGGCAGAAGTTTCCGTTAAGTCAGATAGCCCCCACCGAAGAGGATACTGTTTTCAGAAAACAGCTGTTGCGGGGCGACGTACACGACCAGGGGGCTGCCATGCTGGGCGGTGTTTCGGGACATGCCGGGCTGTTTGGCAATTCGTTAGATGTGGCGGCTATCATGCAGATGCTACTGAACGGCGGCGTTTACAATGGGGTTCAGTATCTGAAAAAACAGACGGTGGATGAGTTTACTTCCTACCAGTTTCCTGAAAACGACAATCGGCGCGGACTGGGATTTGACAAAGCTTTATACGAGTACGAAGATCACCGTACCAACTGCAAAAGTGCTTCGCCTTCAAGCTTTGGACATTCGGGATTTACCGGAACCTATACCTGGGCTGACCCTGAAAACGGGTTGGTTTACGTGTTTATCTCCAACAGGGTAAACCCCGACATGCACAACAACAAACTCTCTGAATTGGATATTAGAACCAATATTCATCAGTTGTTTTATGACGCTTTGGAAAAGACGGGTAAAAAATAACAAGCTCCTCCCATCATCTCTCGCACGGTTTGCAACCGTGCGCTATCACCTTCATGCTGAAAAATTACCTAATGATACTTATCTGCAATCAGTTATCTTTTAATAAACTTCTCACGATACATCAATTTGTTGCTACTGTACACCACCACAACATACAGTCCGTCTGGTAAATCAGATATAGGTACAGGACTACTAAGATTGGAAATGGTTTTAACTATACAACCCAGGCTATTAATAATTTTTGCTTTTGCCGTTTGCAAACTATTGACACCGTTTTTGAAATATATTTTATCATCGGCAGGATTGGGATAAATACTCAAATGGTTGGGCAACTTGTTCTCGCCGGTTGAAACCAAACCGTTTTGATCGAGTTTCATTAAAAACAAATCGGTACCATTATCCTCCTCCTCGCTACCCATCAAAATCATATCGGAGGAGGGTAATGCTACTACGTCGATACCTACACGAGGTTTTTGGGTTGGTATGGTTTTCTCTTCCATATAAGTTAAATCGTGGTCGATAAACCACAAAGCCAAATCGTTTTTAATGGTACCCGTGATGACAAACTTGCCGTTTTCGTATTTATCCGAGCCTGTTACACTAAATATATCGTGATTGATTTCAAATGAATTGCCCCAGACTTCAAATAACTCATAATCCATAATTAATATTGACATATCATACTCTCCATCCGGCCATTTAAAATGCCTGACAACACATCCTTTATTATCCATATAATGATGAACTCCAGCTATATGAAGGGATTGAAAATCCCAAAGCGTGGAAATACCAGGACCAAAATTTTCATTTACTATTAAACCCCATTGGTCATTACGGTCACCTGCTGTCCAAACCCGATTGGAATCAATTAGAGAAGATGTATAAGTTATTCCATAAATCGTATTAAAATTATCTTCAAGATCATTAATATAATTCCCATTCAACGGATTAAAAAGATAATACCATATGTGGTGAGGGCCATATTTTGTTTTTACCACGTGAAGTTTATAAACACTATTATCAAGCACTTCATTTATTGTTGCAAACCAATAGTCCTCAGAACCTAGCTCCTCGTAGTTCCAAATCATAGTCCCTGTTTGACTATCTAACGATGATAAAAAACATTGGTTATTCCGGCTACCTGCCAATGCTACATCACCAGCCTGGGTTAGACAAAGTGCAAAGTATTTGGATGTCACATCTAGCGTGTCACGCCAAACCTCCTGCCCGTTGTTATTTGTTTTCAAAACGAAAGCACGTGGATTTTGGTTATTCCCATCTTCAT
>JANTGU010000321.1 GCA_024762735.1 Bacteroidales bacterium
TGACATCGTTCCGTGTTTTTAAGTCGTTTTTAAAAAGGGAGTGCAAAGAACGTATTATTTTTTTAAATATTCAAGCAAAACCCAATAATTTTATTTCGGCGCAAAAGTATCAATAAATCAGCTTCAAACGAAATGTTTTTTACAATTTTTACGGAAAAAGAAATAACAACAGGTTGTTGATAAATTGAAAATCTATCTGATTGTTGGCATCCCCTTATTGTAAGGAGTATAAAATTGACGCAAGAAAACAGAAGTTCCGAACCTTGCCCGGCAATCTCTATCGATGGCCATACATCTGGTCATAATACTTTTGATAATCACCCGAAGTGGTGCTATCAAGCCACTCTTCGTTGTTAAAATACCAATCGATGGTTTTTTCAATGCCCTCTTCAAACTGCAACGATGGTTTCCATCCCAGTTCGTTTTGCAACTTCGAAGAATCGATGGCATATCGCAAATCATGACCGGCACGGTCGGTGACGTAGGTAATCAGCTTTTCTGAAGAGCCGGGTTCACGGCCAAGTTTCTTATCCATCACCTTAATCATAACCTTAATCAGGTCGATGTTTTTCCACTCGTTGTGTCCTCCAATATTATAGGTCTCCCCATCCGGGCCCTTGTGAAAGATCACATCGATGGCAGCAGCATGATCTATAACGTAAAGCCAGTCGCGAACATTTTCACCCTTGCCATAAACAGGAAGAGGTTTGTTGTTGCGAATGTTATTTAAAAACAGGGGAATCAACTTTTCAGGAAACTGGTTAGGCCCGTAATTGTTCGAGCAATTGGAAATGATAGTCGGTAGGCCGTAGGTATCGTGATAGGCTCTTACAAAATGGTCGGATCCGGCTTTGGAAGCCGAATAAGGACTGTGGGGATCATAAGCGGTTTCTTCGGTAAAAAAACCTTCATGACCCAGGGCACCATATACCTCGTCGGTAGATACATGGTAAAAGCGTTTTCCTTCCCATTGATCTTTCCAGATGGCTTTGGCCGCGTTAAGCAGGTTTACCGTCCCCACCACATTGGTCATGACAAACTCCATGGGATTTTCGATGGAGCGATCCACATGCGACTCGGCAGCCAGATGAATAACGCCATCAAACTGATGCTCCTTGAACAGCTTAAGCATTAAGTCGCCATCCACGATATCCCCTTTAATAAAGGTATAGTTGGGTTTGCTTTCAACGTCGGTAAGGTTTAACAAGTTACCCGCATAGGTAAGTTTATCCAAGTTGTAGATGTGATAATCAGGATATTTATTTACAAATAGTCTGACCACATGTGAGCCGATAAACCCGGCTCCCCCGGTAATTAATATTTTTTTCATCTGTTGATAATTTAGTAATTAAATATTATTCAATGATATATGTTTTTGTCATCGGATTACACGGATTAGGCGCCCGCCCGACTGAACATCGTTCGGGCGGGCCCGCCAGAATGACGTGTCGGGCTGGGATTTTGGTTTTTCGCCAGCGAAAAACATCCGCTAAATCTGTTAAATCCGATGATGATATTTTGCGAATAATCATTCCCTTGCCCGCCCGTACCCAACAGTACCTGCCCGAATGTGGTCAGGCGGGCGTTCGGGCGGGTCTGTTTAATACCAATCATGAATGTTTCATGTTTATTTTTTTGTTTTTCGTTTGTTAGCCATTAAGTTTGCTATGCTCTTTATTTTCAAATTATTTTTCATAAAAGATGGTGCCAACCCGATGAATATGTTCAATCAAATCACTATTCTCAATTTTATTAAATATTGACAAATCAATTTTATAAGGAAGAAGTAGATCATCAAGTTCATTTTCTATCTTTAAAAGCATGTCAAAATCAATGTTCGATCCTATCAATGTTAAATCAATATCCGAACCATTACGATAATTACCTTTCGCTCGGGAACCATAAAGAAGCACTCTATCTATGGATTCATAATTCCTAAAAACTGACTGAAGAGACCTAATATGTTTTTCTTTTAACCCGTACATTACTTCTTAATCAAATAAACTCTGTTGTTTACCAGTTCTCTTTCCTTCCATCACTTTCTGGAATTCCAAAAAAGCATCATAATATTCATTAACAATCTTGTGAAATATCTCGTTAGCAGTCTCTTCGTTATAGGTATGTGATGTTTTAATTCTGCTTTTTATCATATCCATCCATAAATCTCCGTCAACAATAAGATTCGAAGAAAAAGCATATCTTATCGCATCACGAGAACCACTTATTTCTGAATCACCTTGATATAACGCATAATCTTTCATTACATTCCATGCCATTTCATAAGTATATTCAAATCTTTGAATAAGGCCTTCTTTAATAATTTCCTCAAGTACTTCTTCAGTGCCAGCAACTTCCATATCAATTTCTTTATCATTAATATCTTTTTTGATATAAGAAATTGCTTCTGATAACTTTTTTAAAGCTTTATTATATGTTGAAAACCTTTGCTCCCACCTTACGTCATATCTCTTTAACATGTTATTATTTTTCCTTAGTTATGTTTCACTCCCAACACGCACTGACATTAACTCCACAATACAAAACAATTCAAGCATTTAAGACTTCTTCGCCAGTGCCTTCTCCCACTTCCACGCTGAAAGCGTCATCTCGTCAAGGCCGCGCTCGGCTTTCCACCCAAGCTCTTTGTTGGAAAAATCAGGGTTAGCCCAAACTTTTGTGATATCGCCCGGACGACGATCCACAATTTTATAGTTTAACTTCTGACCACTCACCTTTTCAAAAGAGTTAATCACTTCCAAAACCGAATAGCCGTTACCCGTGCCCAGGTTAAACACCTCAAAATCTTTTTTCATTTTCCCTTCAATCATCCTGTTAACAGCAATCACATGGGCTTTTGCCAGGTCAACCACGTGAATGTAGTCACGAATGGCCGTCCCATCAGGGGTATCGTAATCATCGCCAAAAACACTCAGCTGCTCCCGGATACCTATGGCTGTTTGCGTGATGAAAGGCACCAGATTGTTAGGAACCCCCAGGGGTAATTCACCAATCAGCGCACTGTCGTGAGCCCCGATAGGATTAAAATAACGCAGAGCGATGGTTTTTAGCGGCTCCACCTTCACCGTGTCGGCAAGAATTTCCTCGGCAATTTGTTTGGTGTTACCATAAGGTGATTCAGCCTTTTTAATGGGTGCTGTTTCCGAAACCGGTAGCTCGTCAGGCTGCCCGTACACCGTACATGAGGAAGAAAAAACCAGATTATCAATTTTATTTTCAATCATGCTTTCCATCACGTTCATCAACGATACCAGGTTATTCCGGTAGTACATCAAGGGTTTTTGAACACTTTCACCTACCGCCTTGAAAGCAGCAAAATGGATAACCCCCTTAATATCGCTATGACGCTTAAA
>JANTGU010000322.1 GCA_024762735.1 Bacteroidales bacterium
TGGTCATCTCTCCACGTAAAGAACGTTGCAATAATTCAATAATTGTATCACGATGCGAATATCGTCCAAAAAGATACATCAGTTTGGTGATGGCTGCCTCCGTGGTCATGTCCTTGCCACTGATAACACCGATGCTGTTCAGGCCGGCGCTGGTTTCGTATTTTCCCTGATCCACGCTGCCGGCTATACACTGGGTGATGTTCAGAATGATAACACCTTTTTCAATGGCATCTTGCAGTAATCTTAAAAACCAGGGATACGTGGGAGCGTTGCCCGATCCAAACGATTCGAGGATGATTGCTTTCAAGCCGGGAGTGCTTAAAACCCCCCGGATATAGTTTTCGGTTATGCCGGGAAAAATTTTTAAAATCCCCATGTTGGGATCCATATTTTTATAAACCTTTAGTTTTTTAAAGTTGGGTTTTAGTATTTCGTGATGATTATACTTTATATATACGCCCACGGTGGCCAGCTCGGGTACGTTGCCCGATACAAACGCGTTAAAGTTCTCGGCATTGTATTTGGTGGTACGGTTTCCCCGCATCAAATTGTTTTCAAAGTAGATGCAAACTTCCGGGACTACCGGTGTTTCATCGATGGTGGCAGCAGCAATTTCGATGGCCGTGATAAAATTGTCGCGCCCGTCGGTTCGCAGTACACCCAGCGGCAGTTGCGATCCGGTAATAATAACAGGCTTGTTCAGGTTTTCAAACATAAAGCTTAAGGCTGAGGCAGTGTAAGCCATGGTGTCGGAACCATGCAATACCACAAACCCATCGTAATCTTCGTAGTTCGATTCAATGACAGATGCAATTTTAATCCAGTTTTCCGGCAACATGTTGGAGGAGTCCAGAATGGGAGCAAAACAATGAAAATCTAGTTGGTAGTCAAACTTCTCTAAAATGGGAACCTGCTCGTATATGTTGTCAAAATTAAACGGAATTAAGGAACCGCTTTTTTCGTCCTTAATCATGCCTATGGTGCCTCCGGTGTAAATAACCAGAATTGAAGTTTTATTCATTATTGTCCATCTTTAATTGAAACAAATTGATCGCGTTTTGGGTCGAAATGGCAGCCAGTGCTTCGGGAGCCATGTTTTTTAACGCGGCTGTTTTTTCTAGGATATAAGGTATGTAAGCGCTCTGGTTTCTTTTTCCCCTGAATGGCACCGGTGTTAGATAAGGTGCATCGGTTTCGAATACCAGGTACCTGTCAGGGATGGTTTTAATCACTTCGCCAATGTTGGAGTTTTTAAAAGTGATTACACCACCAACACCCATTAAAAACCCCAAATCCATTATTTTACTGGCTTCGTCAGCCGTACCCAAAAAGCAGTGAAAAACACCCCTGAGGTCGTCGGTTAACTCCTCTTTAACGATGGGGTAAACATCCTGGAACGAATCCCGCGTGTGAATGGAAACCGGTAGTTTGTACTTTTTGGCCAATTTAAGCTGACGACGAAAAGCATCTGCCTGTTGGTCGCGATAGCTTTTATCCCAATAAAGGTCGATGCCGATTTCACCCACGGCTATATAGTGTCCGGAAGCTAATTTTTGCTCTACCAAGGCTAACTCCGATTCATAGTTTTCTTTTACCGAAGTGGGATGCAGGCCCATCATGGCAAAACAATTATTGGGGAATTTGCCCGACAAAGCTTCCATCGCTTCCACGGTAGTGCTGTCGATGTTGGGCAACAGTATGGCCGTTACGCCGGCATCTATGGCCGCCTTTACCACGTTGTCACGATCGTTATCAAATTCCTCCAGGTATAGATGCGTATGTGTGTCAACCAATTTCATGGCGCAAAAGTAGAAGAAAATTTGGTTGGACAAGCCGGATAATATAAGGTTGCTCTATTAGGTTCTTTTACCTTTTATCCAAATACAAAACCAAATGGTTACAATTTTTTCTGAATATCCATGGTTTAATTTTTTTTCATCTTTAAAAGAATAATGTTACTTTGCCAGCCAATTAAGAATAAAACAAGAACTAATGAAGCGGATTTGTGTTTTTTGTGGGTCAAGCATGGGTAGCAGCCCAATATATAAGGAGTCGGCAAAAAAGTTGGCCACCCTTTTTGTGAACCAAAACATAGGGTTGGTGTATGGAGGTGCCAATGTGGGGCTTATGAAAATATTGGCTGACACGTTGCTGGATGCCGGCAAAGAGGTGATTGGCGTGATGCCGCACAACCTGATTAAAAATGAAGTGGCGCATCAAGGTTTGCCAAATTTTATAGAGGTGGAAACTATGTCGGAACGAAAAAATAAAATGGCGGAATTGTCCGATGCTTTTATTGCACTCCCCGGCGGTTTTGGCACGTTGGATGAACTTTCGGAGGTGCTTACCTATAATCAGCTACGTATCTGCGATAAACCTTTGGGGTTTTTAAACACGGCGGGTTATTACGATAAGTTTTTGGATTTTGTGGATCACGCGGTAGCGGAAGGGTTTGTAAGAAGCGAGCACCGGAACAATTTGATTGTTTCGGATGATGCAGAAGTGTTGATGAAAAAACTCCACGACTACGAACCGGTGGAAACCGAAAAATGGCTCAGGGATATCAAGCAGGAGAGTAATCGTGAAGCTTAAATGGTGTGATATTTTAAAAACGACTTGATTATGATAATAGGCATTACAGGAACTATTGGCGCGGGAAAAGGTACTATTGTGGATTACCTGAAAGAGCATCGAGGGTTTTACCATTACTCCGCCCGCGATTTTATCTCGGAGGAGGTTGCCAAAAGAGGGCTCCCCATTAACAGGGATACGCTGACGGCTACGGCCAACGATTTACGAAAAAACTTTTCGCCACAGTACGTTATCGAACAGCTTTTTTACCGGGCACAACAGCAGGGTGGTGATGCCGTTATCGAAAGTGTGCGCACCCCGGGTGAAATTGCCTTTTTACGCGAGCAACCTGACTTTTACCTGTTTGCCGTGGATGCCAACCCTAAACAAAGGTTTGAGCGTATTAAAAAACGGGGTTCGTCCACCGACCATGTCGATTTTGAAACATTTTTGGCCAACGAAAAAAGGGAGATGTCAACCAACGATCCCAACAAGCAGAATTTGGGCAAGTGCATTCAATTGGCCGATTTTGTTTTTTACAACGATGGCACCATGGAGGATTTGTTTGAACAGGTTGAGTCTGTTTTGAAGAAGATTGAGAAATAGCGTTGACTAAGTAATCTAAGTAACAAATGAGTGTCAATAACCAGTGTGAAAAATCAGAAAATAAATAGATTGAAAAGTTTACCCACCCCTGGTCCCCTCCGGTGGAGGGGAATAGCGGAATTTATTTTCTGATTTTTCATAGTACAAAATGTATTATCTTGAACAAAATATTTAATAAA
>JANTGU010000323.1 GCA_024762735.1 Bacteroidales bacterium
CCATGGTAACATACGGTGGGTTGCTTACAATTACATCATATTTACCCAATTCTTTCCAAGACGCTTTATCAAGGATATCCATCTGCAAAAAAGAGACATCCAGATGATTGAGTTTCATGTTTTCGTGAGCCACCTCAATAGCCTCAGCACTAACATCCACGGCTGTGAGATGGCATTTTGGTAACTTTGATTTTAAAGCCAAAGCAATGCATCCGCTGCCGGTGCCCACATCGAGCATTTGTAATTCATTATAGCCTGGAGTTGCCCTTACGATTTTCTCCACCATCTCTTCCGTTTCGGGACGAGGAATTAAAACATCCGGGGTAACCTTAATGGTCAGCCCTGCAAACTCCGTAGTACCCATAATATACTGGATAGGCTTTTCCTTTTTCAGCTCCTTGACGGCAAAGTGCAGCTTAAGCATTTCTGTTTCGGTGAGGCGAAAACCGGGTTGCAGACTTTGATCAACCCGCGAAAGGTTAAAAAAATGTTGGATCAGCATATTAAGCATCGACACGGCTTCGTGCTCACCATAAAGAGGCAACAGCTCGCGCTGATAATGTTGCTTGATTTCACGTAACAGGTTGCTTCGTACATTCATGCTGCAAAAGTAAAACAATGGTTGTTACAGGAGTCGAAACTGCCTTAATTGTTACGAAATGAATGGCAACCAGATGATTATAATTTGTCATCTGCTTATTATTTTGTATTTATTTGTGTTCCAATATTTTATGTTTTGTCACAATTTTTGCTTCCTGCGGTGCAAAAATTCCGCCAAAACGGGTTTTCTATTTTTAATTCCCGGGGTTAAAACCCCGGGCTAATAAGATTCGACCCTTACAGGGTCGGATACTCATTACCCTGTGTGTCTTTATACAGTCTTGAATGTTTTATCTTTAAGTAGGACATCCACCTAGCTATAACCATTAAAGCAGGAGACGTTAAATCATCGAGGCAGCCCGCGTGAAGGATTGAAGCGGCACCCCGCAGCCACGCCTTCAGCGTGGCGAGGAGTATAGCGGAAAGCCTGACCCGCAGGGGCACGCCCAAAATATTTTTATCAAAGCAAAACCATTTATGGATACTTTTGTAGCAGATTAGTAAAAATAAAAATGAGGGTAGTTATTGTTTCGGGCAAGCGCGGTGAGGGGAAAACCACGTTTTTAATAAAATGCGTGGAAGAGCTGCAACGGCGAAACCGTGCGCTTTTCGGATTTTACGCTGAGAACGTCAAAACCCCAGTGGGCAGTGAAGGGTACCGGATTATCAAGGTGGGCACGGGTGAATCGCTGCTACTTTGCCAACGCGACCACCCCATTTCAGGTAACCTCAGGCTGGCAGACTTTTGGTTTGACGAACGGGCTATTGCCTCCGGAGAACAATGGCTGCGGGAAGGTTTTGTGGCGGAAAATCCGATTTTTATTCTGGATGAAGCGGGTAAATTTGAGCTTGACGGTCATGTTTGGGACAACAGCATCAAACAACTTTTACAACTTGAAACGGGCACCCTGGTAATAACCGTGAGAGACAGGTTTTTAACACGCGTAATGGAAAAATACCAGCTTGACAAGGCTAACAGCATGGTGACTGATGACCTACTTTTTACAGTTGAGCTTGTAGATAAAATAGAGCGAGGTTAGAATGGTAAGGCTGTACAAAATAAAAAAGGGTGCAAACCCATAGTGCTTGATCATCCAGCCGCCGAGCAACGGAAAAATGGCGGGCAAAATGTTACCGGCGCCGGCAATGCCCGTGTAGAGAGCACGGTTGGCCGTTCCCGAGATTTCGAGCAGCACCCCGTTCATCGAGATGGAGTAAGCGGTAAACACTACCCCTCCCACCACGAAAATGGTCACCAGAGCCGGCATATGAACCGGTATAAAAAGCAGCAAGGGCATCAGCACCGAAAAGATTGCCCCACCATACAACAGGTTTCGATACTTGTACTTACCCGCCAACAGGAACAGGATAAAGCCGGTGGTTACACTGCCTATAATTTTAAAGAGCAGAAACCAACCGGTAGCCGTGCTTTCGGTATGATAAATTTCTTTTCCAAACAGTATGATGAACGGCAACAGCGAAATACTGATGCCCATGGTATTGATAAACCCAAGGAAATATTTTAACCGGGGATTGGATTTTAATTCCGATTTAATCAACGACAAAAAGTGAGCAGGGCCTCCTACTCTTAACTTCGAGGGCACCACCTCTTTTAAGTTCCAAAATCCCAGCGAGGCAACAAACAGCGCACCAAAAGCGATGAAAAACATGTAGCCGTAGTTGTATGGGTAATCGGAAATACCAAGGGCTTTTTTGGCTAACAGTGCTGAAATAAAAAGCAAGGTACCGTTAATCACCTGCTTTAACGAAAAGAAAGGTTTGCGCGATTCCTGCAACACCGATTTTCCAAAAATGTCGGTGTAGCTGATGTTGGCAAACGCACCACTGATGGAGAAGATGGTGATAAGCAAAAAAATCAACCAGATCACCGTGGAGGGATTGATGGTAGCGGAATAGAATAGCATAATCCCCATGCCCAACAGAGCCAGGATACGGGAATTAATGCCCACGAGCAAAAACTTCTTTTTGTACGCGAAATTACTAATGAAGGGAGCAAAAATGAGCTGGGTAAAGCTGGAGCCCCCCATCATGATGGCGGTAAGAATACCCACCTGCACGGCACTACCCCCGGCATCCACAAGCATGGCAGGGATTACCGTGTCTACATCCATAAATGGTCGCGACAAGGCTAAAAACCCGGCATGCCACAACAGCGAGTAGAAGTTTCGTTTTGATATTTTAGTGGATAATTCCATGAATTTTGCCTGCTCTTTTTCCGGTGGGCAAAGATAGGCAAGTAATGGCATATGGTAACATTTATGAAAACAAAATTAAAATTTTACAAACCATTTTGAGAAGCCCTTGTTTTTACTATTTTTGCCGCGGAGAGTTGCCGGAGTGGTCGAACGGGGCGGTCTCGAAAACCGTTGTACGCGTTGCGCGTACCAAGGGTTCGAATCCCTTACTCTCCGCAAAGCAAAAACCCCGCCAATTGGCGGGGTTTTGTGTTTTTCGGCTTCGTCAAAAGCTTGCTTTTGTAAGAAGCTGAAAAACATAAAACCAACGAACGAAGTGAGTAAGGGTTTTTGCTTTGTTACCCCCCCCCAACGGGATCAGCGAAGCTAATCCCTATTACTTTCTTAAAGTCTTTTAGAACGATAGTAAAAAATGCTGATGAGTCATGGTTGCAAACCGCATTTTGAAAAAAGGTTAAGAAATCAGCGTAGCGAATCCCTTTTTCATTTAGAAAATTAAATAATCAAGCTCGAAAACCC
>JANTGU010000324.1 GCA_024762735.1 Bacteroidales bacterium
AACCCATGTCCCACTACCAAAGTCAATACCATCAACAACCCTTCTAAAATATTCAATATCCATTTCAGGAACAATAACATCGGCCTTTTGCAACAACCTTTGTGCCTGAGGTTTTGCCTGCTGAATTCCCTTTACCATAATAAACAGTCCGGGAATAAAGTAGTTACTTAACACATTCGATTCAGCAATCACAGGGGTGGTGCTGCCGGCCTTCTCCCAAAAATAGTCCATGGCTCTGTTTACTGCACCATCACCTACGCTTAAAAAGTATGATTTTGAGGCTCCTGCCTTTAAATAGCGTTGACTATCTTTTGTTCCGTTGTAATCCTTTTCTCCAAACAATTCAAATTCACCGGGTTTAATAAGCTTGTGGTTGCCATGAAGGTATTCCTCACCGGGCATCAGCATGGAAGTTTTTAACGCCACCAGCCCGTTTATATGTTGGCTGAAACGCGCCAGCAACATCTCAACAAAAGTTGTTTTTCCAATGTTACGACCGGTACCACCCACTACCAGTAAATTTGTCATAGACTTCATCCTTGCAAAGTTATGTTATTATGATAACAGAAACAGCATCAATAGTATCTTAACGTAGTATAAATAAGCCGTTGCAATCAATTATAATAAACGATTTTGTTGATTATGTGTGTGAATTGTATTTAACTTTGCCGCAATTTTAAAACCCATAAAAATGGACAAATTATTTAGAAAAGACGCCTTTAATTATCATGCATTGGGACGTCCGGGGAAGATAGAAGTTATTCCTACCAAACCCTATTCAACACAACGCGATTTATCACTTGCATACACTCCCGGGGTAGCCGACCCTTGTCTGGCTATTGAAAAAACACCTGAAGATGTGTATAAATATACTGCCAAGGGTAACCTGGTGGCAGTAATCTCGAACGGCACTGCTGTGTTAGGCCTTGGCGACATTGGCCCCGAAGCCGGCAAACCGGTGATGGAAGGCAAAGGCCTTTTGTTTAAAGTTTTTGCTGATGTAGATGTTTTCGACATCGAAGTCAACGAAAAAGATCCGGACAAATTTATTGAAGTAGTAAAAGCCATTGCCCCCACCTTTGGAGGCATTAACCTTGAAGATATCAAAGCTCCGGAATGTTTTGAAATTGAAACCCGCTTAAAAGAAGAGCTCGATATCCCATTGATGCACGACGACCAACATGGCACGGCTATTATCTCTTCGGCAGGATTGTTAAATGCACTGGAGATTTTAGATAAAAAAATTGAAGATTTACAAATTGTTGTCAGCGGTGCAGGAGCAGCAGCCATTTCGTGTACTAAATTATACATGGCGCTGGGTGCAAAAAAGGAAAACATCATCATGGTCGATAGCCGTGGGGTTATCCACAAAGACCGTACTGACTTAAACAAAACCAAAATACCTTTTGCCACCGACCGCCCTGTTCACACGTTACAAGAAGCTGTAAAAGGTGCTGACATGTTCCTGGGTCTTTCTGTAGGTGGCATGATGACCAAAGAGATGATGAAAACCATGGCGCCCAACCCCATTGTTTTTGCATTGGCCAATCCTGTTCCTGAAATTTCATTTGAAGATGCCATGGAAGCCAGGCCTGATACCCTGATGGCTACCGGCCGTTCCGATTATCCCAACCAGATCAACAACGTGCTGGGATTTCCTTTTATTTTTAGAGGAGCCCTCGATGTTAGAGCTTCAACCATTAATGACGAAATGAAACTTGCTGCTGCCAAAGCATTGGCTCACCTGGCACAACAGGCTGTTCCCGAAGAGGTAAACATGGCCTACGGCGTTCATAACTTAAAATTCGGACGAGATTACATTATTCCAAAACCTACCGACCCGCGACTGATAGAAACCGTAGCTCCTGCTGTGGCTAAGGCTGCCATGGATTCAGGTGTTGCGCGTCAACCCATCACTGATTGGGCTGCTTATCAAGAGGTACTTCGGAAAAGAATGGGATTGTCCAACCCCCTGAAACGCCAGATGAAGGCAACTGCAAAACGAAACCCAAAACGCATTGTGCTGGCGGATGCCGAAAATTACAACATCCTGAAAGCCGCTGAAATTGCCCGCAACGAAAAAATGGTTATCCCCATTTTATTGGGAAATAAAAAGAAAATCGAAAAGATTATTGCTGAAAACGAGTTGGAATTAGAGGGTGTTGAAATCATCGATCCTACGTCAAAAGAAGAATCTGCCAGAAGAAAAGAGTTTGCCGAAATTCTTTACAAAAAGCGTCAACGCCGCGGCATGACACTCTCCACTGCCAACGATAACATGCTTCAAAGCAACTACTTTGGACCCATGCTTGTTGAAACCGAGGTAGCTGATGGTGTATTGGCCGGTTTAACCCGCAACTACCCAAGCACTATACGGCCGGCATTGCATGTTATCGGCCCAAAACCAGGTAACAAAGTTGTTAGTGGTATGTACATTTTAAACACGAAAAATGGACCGCTGTTTTTAAGCGATACCACGGTAAATGTTAACCCTGGCGTGGAAGAGCTGAAAGAAATTACTTTGCAAACAGCCGAAGCAGTGCGCCAATTTAAAGTGGAGCCGGTTATCTCCTTGTTGTCTTATTCCAATTTCGGATCGGTTTCGGATGGCGATTGCAGTCACTTGCGTGAAGTGGCAAAAATACTTCACGATGAGCATCCCGACCTCCTTGTTGATGGCGAGATGCAAGCCAACGTTGCCCTGAACGAGGAGTTGATGAAACAAAATTTCCCCTTCTCGAAAGTGCTGGGTAAAAAAGTGAACACCCTGATATTTCCAAATTTGGCCTCCGCTAACATTGCCTATAAATTGTTGGGTGAGCTAACCGATTTTGAATTGATAGGACCCATATTAAATGGTATGAACAAACCCGTTCACGTGTTACAAATGAGCAGCTCGGTAAATGAAATTGTAAATATGATTTTGGTGGCCGTGGCTGATGCCCAAACAAAGTAAACAGATCATTACTTTGATCTCGATAAATGTGTTAAGTAAACGGAGGTAGTCTTTTAGGCTTCCTCCGTTTTTTTTATCTTACAAATGCTCAAAATAATCAATAGCCTGAAGCATGTGGGTTCCATACCAGGTAAACATCTCTCCATCAACAATCATTATCTTTTTGTCAGGATACTTTGCTTGTAATGCAACCCTGTCACTTTCTTTAAAAGGATAGGGCTCGGTAGCCAGCAAAATAGTTTCCGCCCCGCTAAACTTCTCTTCATTAATTTCCGGATACCTTCCCGAAATCATGTTATCATAACCAGCCAGCTGCAGCATCGAGCCGATAAAAGTTGACTTGCCCGCGGCCATCCAGGGCTTTTTCCAAATTATGTA